>VGSD01000040.1 GCA_016875155.1 Deltaproteobacteria bacterium
AAGACAAATCCCTGATCGATAACATCCGGCGGAAAGATAGCTGTCCTGCTTATACCGTTTATAAAGATACGATCAAATACCTTGTCTATTTTCGCATTGATAAGGTGTTGCCCTTAATCGGAGACAAAAAGTAGAAATTTTTCACCCTTTTGTGTGTTTGCTTCCCCCCTCTTGCCCTTAGAGATTGTGTCACGATTACTAATTTGTCACCCTGAATTTATTTCAGGGTCTCGTAATTAGTTGAATTCATTAGATCCTGAACCAAGTCGGTACGACTCGAAACCAAGTTCAGGATGACATTTTTTGGGAATTACCTAATTACAACACAGTCTCCTTAAGAGGGGGAAGGTCGATAAGACTCGAATACGAGGGGCATTATGAAAATCCTGATCACGGGTGGCACGGGTTTTGTTGGGACGCAATTGATCGCTCGATTGGTTCAGGAGGGCCACGAGGTGACCATCCTGACTCGGTCTTTGAAAGGGGCAAAGGGGGCCTCACCGGGGATCTCCTATTTGGAGGGGGATCCGACCCGTAAGGGCCCATGGCAGGCATCGATTAAAGACCATGATGCTGTGATCAATCTTGCGGGTGCCTCCATCTTCAGCAGATGGACAGAAGAGCATAAGAGGGCAATCCGGGAGAGCCGGGTCCATACCACTCAAAATATTGTTGAAGGAATACCGTCTCATCCTGAAAGACCCTGCACACTTTTGAGCACCTCTGCCGTGGGCTATTATGGTTTTTGTGGAGACGAGGAACTCGTTGAGGACTCTCCTCCAGGAAATGACTTTTTAGCCCGTATTGCTAAGGAGTGGGAAGGAGAAGCTTTGAAAGCCAGGGAAAAAGGGGCTCGGGTGGTCATCACCCGTTTCGGCATCGTTATGGGTGAAAAAGGAGGAGCTCTCGGCCAGATGATTCCTCTCTTCAAGAAATATATCGGGGGGCCGATCGGAAGCGGAAAACAGTGGTTCTCGTGGGTTCATATCAAAGACCTAACCGAGGCCTTTGTTTTTCTGTTGAAGCATCCGGAGATTTCAGGACCTGTCAACATCTGCTCTCCAAATCCGGTGAGGAATAAAGACCTTGCCAGGGCCCTTGGGAAAGCTCTTCGCAAGCCTTCCTTCATGCCGGCCCCCGGATTTATGATTAAACTTGTTCTGGGAGAATTTGGTTCGGTTATCCTGAAAGGACAGCGGGTGATTCCGAAAAGATTGCTGGACCATGGTTTTGTCTTTCAGTATGCGGATATTGACCAGGCTTTACAGAGCATCACGGGTCAATAAGCTCTACGATCCATCGTCGAATTTATCTTCCAATCATTAGGTAGGTATCCAGGGGGAGGGACATCATACAAGAGTCATTCATGGTTCCAACCAAATTATATGTCCTCTCCCTTTTTTGGATTTTGGGTTTTATTTTTTTGTGGAAAATCCCATTTCTCAAGAGGGCAAAACGTCACAACGAAACTCTCTGTAAACTTTCCATCATCATTCCAGCCCGAAATGAAGAAAGAACCCTCGTCCCTTTACTCTCTTCCATCAGTCAGCAGACCCTGAAACCCTATGAGGTGATCGTCGTTGATGATCAATCTGAAGATGCCACGGCAGAAGTGGCAAGAAGAGCAGGTTACATGGTGGTGACCTCAACGGATTTGCCGGAAGGCTGGACTGGAAAACCCTGGGCATGCTGGCAAGGTGCCCACAAGGCCACAGGAGACCTCTTGCTTTTCCTGGATGCGGACACTTTTTTGGAGCGGGAGGGCCTTGCCAAATTGGTATCGACTTACCTCGAGAAAGGAGGCCTTCTTTCGGTCCAGCCGTTTCACAAAATGGAAAGAAGGTATGAGCGACTTTCAGCGATTTTCAATATCATCACCATGGCGGGGATGAATGTTTTTACCCCTTTAGGGACCAAACTAAAACCCATGGGTGCCTTTGGACCCTGTATGGTCTGTTCGAAAAAAGATTATTTTATGGTGGGTGGACATGAGAAAGCCCGGGGGGAGGTTCTTGAGAGCCTTGCCATCGGGAGGGAGTTCCTGAAGGCCAACCTGAACGTTCACTGCCATGGAGGCAAAAAAGCTATTTCATTCCGAATGTATCCCGATGGGTTATGGACGTTGGTGGAAGGGTTCAGCAAGGGTTTTGGGACAGGAGCCAAAGCGGTGTCGCTGGGAAGCTTGTTGATGATCGTCGCTTGGGTTTTTGGTGGTGTGGGGATGACCCGGCAACTCGTCCAAACGGCCATTCTGGGAAACATAACGGATTTTCTTGGATGGTTCGTATTAAATGGGTTATATATCTTTCAAATCCACTGGATGCTCCTCCGGATTGGAAACTTTAAATTTTCAACCGCCCTTCTTTTTCAAATCCCGCTCCTCTTTTTCGTTATTGTTTTTATGACCTCGATCCTGCGCATTTTCTTGATCCGAAAGGTACGCTGGAAGGGGAGGGATGTAAAGATGGTGAAAGGGAAAAATTAAATTCGTGAGACTTATATATCTCCCCACTTTTTGGACGATCGTCATCGATTTCGTGGCCTGGTTCATCATTCATATCGGAGTGGTGGCCATCATGATTAGGATTCCCACAAAGCATTTCAATCCGAATCATTGGTTGTACAGGGGTAGGAAATGGGAGAGAGACGGGGATATCTATCAGGATGTTTTTAAAATCAAAAAATGGAAAAAACATCTTCCTGATGGATCACGGATCCTCGGGCGTTTTGGTTTTTCGAAGAAGCAATTGAGGGGGAAAAGCACAGGGTACTTCGAAGCCTTCTCCATTGAGACCTGTCGAGCCGAATTGACCCACTGGATTTTTATCCTGTTTGCACCATTTTTCTTTCTATGGAATCGACCGGGGGTCGGGCTTTTCATGATTTTCTATGCTCTCTTTGAAAATATTCCTTTCATTATGGCTCAGAGGTATAACCGATATCGATTCGCACGTCTTTTGAAGCAGGAAAAATTGAAGTCTTAACCCCGTTGTTGCATTAAAAACAGATTCCATGAACGGGAAAACCTTGTCATTGCCCTTTTTGAGAGTATTTATCAGGAAATATGGGACATCACTTTCAGTGAGGTTCGAAGTCATCATCAAATACGGCCTCCATGTCTGACGGAGTAAGGGTTTGCAGCATTTCAGCATGGTTATTTCTGCAACAACTGGGTTAATGCTTTTATGAATCCTTCCATATTAATTGTTGAAGATCTCTGGAAAAGCTATGCCAAGACCCCTGCCGTGCAGGGGCTCACCTTCGAGATGGGAAGAGGAGAATTTTTGGGTCTCCTGGGCCCCAATGGCGCCGGTAAAACCACGACGATCCATATGTTGTCCGGTTTGATTCAACCCACTCGAGGGCGCGTCTTCATCCAGGGGGTTGATCTTTTTTCAAGACCGATGGAAGCAAAAGCCAGGTTGGGTTTGGTTCCCCAGAGTTTTGCGCTTTACCCGACCTTGTGTGCCCGCGACAACCTTGCCTTTTTCGGAAGCCTCTATGGGCTGAGGGGAAAGCATTTAAAAGAACGGATGGCCCGTGTCCTGGACGTGGTCGAATTGACCGATCGGGCTAACCAAACCGTAGCGACCTTTTCGAACGGGATGAAACGGCGGCTCAATATTGCCGTGGGACTTCTCCATGAACCCGACATTCTTATTCTGGATGAACCGACGGTCGGCGTTGACCCCCAGAGTCGAAATGCCATTCTTGAAAGTATCCAGGTCCTGAATCAATCCGGGGTCACGGTCTTATACACCACTCACTATATCGAGGAAGCCCAACGTTTGTGCGACCGTGTAGCTGTCATGGATCAAGGCAAGATCATTGCTCTTGACAGCCCGACTCGCCTGGTTGGATATTTTGGAAAGGGAATGATCCGTGTGGAATTTAATGCAGGCATCGATGATATGTTCTTGGACCAAATAAGATTGATGGGGGTGGTGAGAGTCGTCGATGATCAGAGAAGGAGAATCCATATCGAGACGGACCGTACGGACCAGGCCTCAAAAAAGCTTATGGAGATGATGGAAACTCGGGAGGGGCTGCTTAAAACCCTTGTCATTTCAGAGCCCAATTTGGAGACGGTCTTTATCCATTTAACAGGCAAAAATCTCAGGGATTAGAAACCCGGGGAAGCCACATTTACCCCGTTAGAAAGCCCCGCAGCTCTGCTGCGGGGATGGTGACTGTTTCCTTTTCAGCGAACACGGGGTTTAACCCGCTGCGCCAGCGCTTGCGCGGCGAGTGCCCCGTGTGAGCTTTCCCGTTAGAAAGTTGAAAGCTTTCTAACGGGGTTTACTCAGGAAAATGATTCGTCAGATCATTGCGATTACGCTCAAAGAATTGAAGACCCTTTTACTGGACCGTGAGGCCCTTGGCTTACTTTTTGTCATGCCCGTGTTTTTTATTCTCGTGATGAGTTTTGCTCTGGAGGGCGTTTTCGAAGCAGGCAGCAAGGGCCGCCCCATTTCAATCCTGGTCGTTAAGCAAAATGGGGACCCATTGGCTGAAAAGGCGATTGCCGATCTCGAAGGAATGGAGGGCCTGGTTCTGGTCCAAACCTATGAAGGGATTCCCCTCACCCCGGAGAAGGCAGAACAATTGGTCGGCAAGGGAGTTTTTCCCTTGGCCCTCCTCTTTCCGGAGGGCTATTCGGAACGGGTGCTGCACACTTCGGGGCACCAGAATGAGAAGGCAACCGTTTATTTCATCAGTGATCCTGCCATGAACCTCCAACTTTTGGCCTCTGTTAAGGGAGCGATCCAGGGTGCGATTGAGCGGGGTGTTTTATTGGCGATCATGGATCAGAAATTTAAAGAGATTTCCGGGACATTACAGGGGAAGGAAGGGCCGTTTGACAGAGGGCCGGGGAGTGCGCAGGTCGGTGAACCGGTAGCCTCCGGTGTGTCTTTCGTCCATGCTTTTCCAAAAGGGTATTACATGGGTAGACGCCCTACCGCCACGGAGCAAAATGTTCCAGCCTATACGATTTTCGGGGTCTTTTTTATTGTTCTGACCTTAGCCTCGAGCTTTTTGCAGGAAAAGAAGGATGGCACCTTCCGGAGAATTCTCGCCGCCCCATTATCCAGGTCAGCCCTTCTTATCGGAAAACTTTTACCTTACTATCTTGTCAACCTGGTTCAAATAGGTCTGATGTTCTGCATTGGCGTCGTTGTGTTCCGGATGAAGATGGGAAACCTTCCCGCACTGATCTTCGTTTCCATGGCTCTGGCAGCTACAGCCAATGGGCTGGGACTCCTGGTTGCAGCACTGGGGAAAGCCGAAGCGCAGGTGAATAGTCTGTCGGTTCTTCTGGCCATCACCCTTTCTGCTCTGGGTGGCATGATGGTTCCAACCTTTGTCATGCCCGATTGGATGAAGACGCTCTCTCTTTTTACCCCTCATGCCTGGGCGCTGGCAGGATATCATGATGTGATCATCCGGGGACTGGGGGTTCAACATGTTCTGAAGGAGATTTCGGTTCTTATGGGATTTGCCGGACTTTTCTTTGCCATTGCCCTTTGGCGCTTCCGGTTTGATGATTGATTTGAAGTGTTACACGGCTGACACTTCTCAATGGCATTTTATCAGCCTGAATCATTAAAAAACTTTCAGGCACTCTCCTGATATCCTGTCCAATTCTTCCTTTATCAGGGGACCTTCAAAGCTGAAAGCCTTGCAACCATCGATCAACTGACAGCTGAAACGGGAAGCCTCCTCAACAGCCTCCATGTCCATATCATCTGGATAAACCGTAATGAGTTTCTCTCGAAGAGCGGAAAGCGTTGGCTCGATTTCCGGTTTCGGGAGAATCCATCGCGCTCTTTGCCTTGCCTTCAACTCCAAATCCAAAAACTCCGGGTTGGGTCTTCGGGAGAGAAAGGAGAGGACTTGAAAGAACGTACTCCATGATGGATGGAACCTGAAATCAATGGATCCTGATGAAATTTATTCCCGGAGCATTCCCCAGTGCAGTTCCCAAACCATTCCATAACTGCTTCTGTAGCCCTGTAATTTCACGAAAGTCCCCCAAGTAAAAAAAGACAGTCCGTGCAACCATCCACGTTCCATGGCACCCTCCCTTATTCGAGGAGGGACCCCACTTAGGAGATGCCTTTGTTTAAGTGGTCGTGATTATTGGGTAGGCCTTCCTATTTCTCGACAACCCGCAGGTTGAATTCAAAAAAGGATAGCCCTTTCCTTCTGACTTGTCTTAGCAAGTTTTTGTCTACCTCTCCGCAAAGGATGAGGATTAGATTCTTCAGATTTTTCGAATAACCATCAATTTGGGTGATCAGTCGTTCGAGTTGTCCCTGATTCTGAAGATCCTTTCTGATCTGAATAAAGATGGTTCCTCCTATGGCAAGGTCAACCTTCATTTTTCCAATCGCAACCTTCTTAACGATTTCCTTCTCTTTTAGATGTTCCCGCAAGCATGCCGAAAGAGACCTCTCATAGTCTCCTTTCGTCCGACACCCCTCCGGGTTCCATTCCCTAATCAGTCTTTCGACCTGATCCATCTCGTCCCAAAAAGATGAAACCTTATGCCCAAGATCTACCATGGGGAATACCTCCTTTCTTGTAATTCTATGGCGACAGAGTGACTCTTTCTCTTCTACTCTCTTCAGGAATTTTTCGACTGTAACGATGAGTTGTTCATTTTGACCTTCGGCGATCTTATCACATTCATCATAAGCAGTCACATCGAAAATTAAACGATGACCGTCGATTGCTTTGAGGGTCGCCTCTGTACGAACCTTCATGCCCATAAGTGCAGCAGAAAAATGCCTGATCCGAATCATCGTCCCTACCGTCATCATCCCCGGAGGGAGAGAATCTTTGATGGCATTTCTTGCTGCAAGTTCCATAAGCAGAACAACCTGATGGGTAGAGAGAACCTGTGCGCCCACGTTTCCCATCACGCTGGCAAGATCGTCCAATTGAACAACCATCTCCTTCACCCCTTTTAATCCAACCTCTATTCCCGACATCTGTTCCTCCTGAATTAAACGTCAAGAATTTTTTGACTAGAGTCTTCTGACAACCAATTTTTGGGTGGCCCTAAGGGGGATGGGAATTCCCCTTCCCGATGAAACCTGGACCTTCACTGTCCAGATCGCAAAAAACCAACCAGTGATCATCAAGACCCATGTAAGGATAATATTGGACTCACTCCATCGCTCGTTTAGAATTCTGCTCACATGCGTAAAGTGAGCCTATGTTCAATCATCAAAGGGACAATTGGCATTATGAGATGAACTCTTCCTCATTTCATTCGGGCAAAAAGATTTCTGAAAGTGGCCGAAGTAAAGATTCAACCGGAAACGCCCTCTGAACCCACCCCTCAAGACCTCCAGCAAGAGGCCGAACTCTTGTAATGCCCCTTTGCTTTAATAACAGCGCCGCCCGGGCACTGGAGGCCTCATTGGGTCAGGCGCAAAAAAGGACGATTTCTCGGTCACGGGGAATCTTATGATGTTGCTTCTCCAGCTCTTCAAAGGAGAGGTGGAAAGCACCAGGAATGGTATGGGGTTCAACCTCGAATTCAATTGCATTGCGCAGATCTAAAATCAAGAGATCCTCACCCGCATCAAGCCTCTGCTTCACCTCTTCAGGAGTGACCCGCGCGATGGCTAACCGATAAAGGAATCGCTTGCGCTGGATATACTTCCAAATAACATAAGTGGCTAAACCCAGGGGAACAACCAATCCTACCCCAGGACCTAATCCACTGGTTCGGATGGTAAGATCCTTTATCTCGTTGCCAAATTTGTATCCCAGGAAAACTAAAACACCCACCCAGATGAACGTTCCAAGGCCATCCAACAAAAGAAACCGTAGAGGGTGAAGGTGAAAAATTCCTGCAAGAGGAGGAGCGGCGGTGGCGATTCCAGGGATGAACTTGGCGAACAAGAGAGCACGAGGACCATATCGTGCAAAGATCTCTTTGGTCCGCCGAACACATGATTCTGGATCAAGGGCGATACGGCAGAGGAGGGGGAGGACTCTAGTCCCACGACGTAGGCCGATCTGATACCAAAATTGATCGCTTAACAAGGCCGCGAGGAAAGCGATACCCAAAACAAGAGGGGCATTTAATTTTCCTATTCCCGCCAGAGCACCGCCTGCGAGGAGCATTGGAACAATCGGAATCGGAAAACCGAGTTGTGCGAAGAACACCCACAAAAAGAGAACAATATAACCCTGCTCAATTAAAAACTGCGCCACTTCATTCATTGATAATTTGGGACGTTCCTGAAATTATGACTTACTTGAGAATTTTATCTACGATTTCATTATTTTCTTTGACCGCTTTTTCTCCACACAAGAGGCACTTGGAAATGGCTGATTGAGAAATATTCAGGAAACCAGCCACCTTGGCGGTTTTCTCGATGCCGCGAGCCATCACGTGTTGGAGCATACCTGGGGCATCGAGTCGGGCTTGTCTCGGCATGTTCTAAGCTTACCATAAATCCCTCGATAAGAAAATCATAATTTCAGGAACGTCCCTACGACACTGGAATCAGAGGCTATTTGGATGTATAATAAAAAAGGTTGCCTTCAAAAAAGATCTCAGACCTCATGATTTAACGTTCGGTCAGTAATGAAGGGTCAAGAGCGGGCATCAAACACGAGGGCACCAATCAAGCCTGTTTTTTCCTGTAAACTTAGTTATGATTCGATATCATCTCATCTTGATTCTTTTGGCAGTGATGATGGTTCCTTCAGCTTCGGGTAGAGATCAGGAACGGGTAGATCTGAGGGTTTATCAGTGGAAGAATCGCCTTCTGATTCTGTTTGCACCCTCCGAAAAAGATCTGATTTATCAGTCCTTCAAGGAGCAACTTCAGAGACGCGCCCAGGAGGTCCACGACCGAGACCTCCTCATTTTTCATATTCTTGAAACCGGGGAGGATCGGTTGGCCAATCTCCCTTTGAATAAGGAACAGGGCATTTTCTTAAGAAAAAAATTTTCCATTATGCCCGGACAACACATTGTGATTCTGATCGGCAAGGACGGAGAATTGAAACTCCGAAAAGAGTTACTCGTAGAACTTTCGGAGATTATTTCAGTCATTGATGCGATGCCAATGCGACAGCGGGAGATGCGAGAACGGCTAAAATAGACTCTTAAGAAATTTGCTGTCGTATCCAAACCTATACAGATCCATCGGGAGATATTTTTAGTTTTGCTTACTGAAAGGGTGGTGTTTCATATGGGTTACTGGAAGATCGTTACAGCAATATTTTTTATGGGTTTTTGCTTAGCCGCGGTGCTCTTGGGAAGAGATGCCCAAGCAATCGAAGAAACAAAGTTTAAAGTCATTGAAAGTGAAGGGAGATTTGAACTCAGACAATATTCTGCCCATATTGTGGCTGAAACCTTTGTGGAGGGTGATTTCAGCAAGGCAGGCAACGAGGCATTCCGTCGTCTTGCCGGTTATATCAATGGTCAGAATTGGCGGAAGCAGACGATCCCCATGACAGCGCCTGTTTCACAGGAGGCAGATTCGGTGAAGATTCCAATGACTGCGCCCGTGAATCAGGAAAGGGCAGGGGAGAAATGGCGTTTCACATTTCTGATGCCAGCGGAGTATACCCTGGAAAAACTCCCGGAGCCTTCGGATTCAAGAGTGGAATTGAGAAAGATGCCAGAACGTCTCATGGCTTCCCTAAAGTATTCAGGCTCTTGGAGCAAGAGTCGCTATGAAGAGAAAAAGAAGCAACTGATGGAATGGATTGAAAAAAGGAGGCTCAAGCAGATAGGGGAACCGATTTTTGCACGATATAATTCCCCCTTCACGCTATGGTTCTTGCGCCGAAATGAAGTCCTGATACCGGTAGACCGTTCGCAGAATTGAGGCTGAAGTTCACTTGATGCGTTCCGCTTGAAGCAATGAAAACAGGTGCAACCCCCCTCCTTATGATTCGGATAAGCCTCATTCAAATATCAAAAGAGTATTGTCAAATTCGAAGATTGAACCTATAATCTTCTAAATAATTGTGGTGAGATTTGGGATTTCTTTCAGGATCTTTAGTCTGCAAAGCGGGTTCGCCTCCAATTGGGGCTTCAACCTGCTTTATGTTTATTTTACGTTAGCACCTAATACAGGTTCTTCAGAAAAGAAGGAGGGCGCCAAATGGATTTAAAAAAGTATTTCGGGAGCAAGAAAGGACTTGGTGTGTTGAGTACGGCAGACGAAAAGGGCAAAGTCAACGCTGCGGTTTATTCAAAACCCCACGTGATCGACGACCAACACGTTGCCTTTATCATGGCGGACAGACTCACCCACGCTAACACGAACAAGAATCCCTACTGTCATGTCAACCTTGTAATGTCGTAAATTATGTGGTATGTTTTCTTCATAATCATCTTAGGAGGATTGGCTATGAAGAAATACATCGTGACACTTGCTGAAGACGAACGCGAAGCTCTTGGCGAACTCACTTCCAAGGGTAAGCACAAATCACAAAAAATCCTCGACGCGCTGATTCTGCTTGGGTGCGATGAGGGCGGGTTCCAGACAAAACGTTCGACTAACGAAGAAATAGCGCGCGTGCTGAATACAAGCATGAGAAAAATTGACCGTGTCAAGAAGCGATTTGTCGAGGAAGGTCTTGATGTTGCTCTCAATGGCAGAAAAGGAAGCCGCATCTATGCTAAAAAGGCAGACGGAGATTTCGAAGCCCATTTGGTTGCATTGAGTT
The DNA here is from genome assembly GCA_016875155.1 of Deltaproteobacteria bacterium. The sequence goes on from VGSD01000040.1 coordinate 10,714, forward strand.
GCAGTGAGCCACCCGAGGGTTTCGCGAGGTGGTCCCTGAGGTTATTAGCCGACAAGGTTGTCGAGCTTGACTACATTGGAAGCATCTCTCATGAGGCGGTACGCCGCGTTTTAAAAAAAACGAAATCAAACCTTGGCAACACAAGGGGTGGGTAATTCCACCGGAGCAAAACGGCAGCTTTGTTGCGAACATGGAAATGGTGCTGGACGTTTACAAGCGTCCGATCGATCCAATTTATCCAGTTGTATGCATGGACGAATCTCCAAAGCAATTGATCGCGGAGACAAAGGTTCCAATCCCTGCATCACCCGGGGAGGTGGCCAAACACGACTATGAATACAGGCGTTGCGGCGTATGCAATATTTTCCTTGCCTGTGAGCCATTGGCAGGAAAACGCATGGTCAAAATCACAGAAAGAAAAACCAAGTTGGACTGGGCTTGTTTTATAGAAGAGATCGCCGGTCAATACGAAAGTGCAGAAAAGATAACGTTGGTGATGGATAACCTGAACACGCACAACCCTGGATCGCTTTATGAAGTGTTTCCGCCAGATAAGGCAAAGGCGTTGTGGGACAGGTTTGAGCTTGTGTATACCCCGAAGCACGGAAGCTGGTTGAATATGGCCGAGATAGAATTGAACGTGCTTACGGGCCAGTGCCTGAACAGAAGAATCGACGATATCGAAATTGTTAGGAAAGAGGCGGCTGCATGGCAGAAATTCAGAAACAACAAAAATGCGAAGGTTAATTGGCAATTCACTGCCGAGGATGCCAGGATAAAACTATCTCGCCTCTATCCGACACTTGAGAGTTGACGAAACACTAATCGTCCCAGAGATTTTTTTGCCTCTGAGGACAGGCGGTGGTAACGTTGAGGGTCAATATAAAGAATGTAGCGAATTTGCTCCACGAAACCGCCACAGATCATGCGGTGGGCCCGAAAGAGAATCTGGTGCGGTTCCAGGGAGGTCGGCATGGATACATCTTCCATGGAACCCGGAAGAAAGAGCGGACGGCATTGAAGCAGGTTGATACGAACACGCT
>VGSD01000041.1 GCA_016875155.1 Deltaproteobacteria bacterium
CATCCTTATATATCTTCTTAAGTTTCGACTCCTGAAAATCTTTGATCACTTCTTTCCAGATCCGATCCCCTTCCCCGATCACTACGGCATCGGCATGATTCAACGCCTCTTCTGGAAGGTGGGAGATGTGAAATCCTCCAAGGACGACTTTCTTTCCCCTCTTCCTAAATTGATCAGCCATTTGATAGGCCCTCGAGGCTTGCGGGGTCATGACTGTGATCCCGACTAAATCGACTCCCTCTTCGAAATCGATCTTCTCGATATTTTCATCAACGATAGAGACCTCCGCATCCTCCGGAGTTACAGAGGCCAGGGTAAGAAGGCTCAGAGGTGGGAATTTGAATTTAATTTGTCCCCAGAGGTTCGACGGAGGCCATCCGGGGACAACCAGAAGCACTCTCATGAAAGGTCCCCCTCGAGAAGAGATTTAAGCCTTGCGAGGGCGATATCCGTCAGCTCATCATGTTTCTTCTCGCCGCCCAGAAGAAACCATCCTATTTTGTAAATCCATCGTTTGATTTGATAGACCAGGGTATGGGTTACTTCCGTCCCGGATTCAGTCTTTTTTAGCTCCCAGATCTCAATCCCACCTTCGAAGATTCCGTTTATAAATCGATAGATGATCTGCCGGTTTCTTTCAAGGTAAATGACCTCGCAATCCCACTCCGGTTGAATTCGAAAATTGAGCCTGAAATGGGATCGGGTTCCCACACGGAATTCCCCCGGGGTCATTCTTTCTACCGAGATTTGCCCGATAGGACACCATTGCCTCACCTGCTCTGGATCGATAAGGACACTGTAAATCGCCTCTGGGTCCTTTTGGATCAGGGTTCGATGCTGGTTCACCTTCCCTCGATAAACCTTCTCTCCAATGATATAAGTGGCCCCTGAATCTCTTTTAAACACGCTGGCCCACCTTTTTCTTCCAGTAAGGGAAAAAATTGAACCACTGGTCAGGGTATTGGCTGATCACCTCTTCAAAGCTCGTTCCGATCTCCTGAAGACACTGTCTGATCGCCTCTTCCTTTGTTCCACCCTCACTCATGGAAATTGGTTCTCTGATGATTCCCCAGTATCTCATCTTTTTTTCAAGAACGACAAAGACAGGAACAATGGCAGCGCCTGTCTCAAAAGCAAGATGGGCAGGCCCTGAAGGGAAGAGGGTTGGTTGGCCGAAAAATTCGACTTCTATCCCCTCCTCTCCATGGATTCGATCCGCCACCATCGCCACGATCTCATTTCCCCTCAGTCGCTTGATGATCTCAAGGATGGCAAAGTTGGGTCTCTCTTTTAGATCAATGATGATGGTCTTAATCCCTGCTTTCTTTCGAAGTCTTTCTTCATAACGGGAAAGGTACTGGCTCTCCTCCCTGAGCGTCAGGATGTTGATCGGATAACCCTTTGATGCCAGGACATAGCCTCCCAACTCCCAATGGCTCAGATGTGGGGTAACACAGATCACTCCCCTTCCTCCGGCAAGGGCCTTCTTCAGGTTCTCCTCGCCGACCTCTTTTTCAACCCAATCCCCCTGATTGGAGGAATTCAACCGGTGCATGGTCATGTAGTCCAGGAGTTTATGGCTATAATTCTGGAAGCATCGTTTGGCGAGCCAGGAAACCTCTTTCTCGGTATATTTTCCCCTGCCAATGGTTCGGATATTCTCCTCTACGATCTCTCTATTTCTCTTGAGGATGAGGAAAATCAGATGATTTCCCGTTGAGGCGAAGAAACGATGCATGGACCTCGGGACCAGGGAGGCAAAGAGGTGAAAGAGGGAGATGAAAAAACTTACCTGTTGACCGGTCACTAACGCTTCCTCCTCCTCTCCAGAAGATCGACAAAGGCTTCCAAGCGTGTCTCCACTCCACCCATGGCCGTGTGCTCATCAATGATCAGTGTGAGGATGGGAATATCGAGGTCTTTCTGGACTTTCGTCAGGATGGTCTGCGCGACCAGTTCAGGCATGCAGGTGAAGGGGAAGATATGGATCACTCCATCGACACCGTTCTTCGCATAGTAGACCGTTTTCCCTACTGATTCAATGCTTTCTCCACCTGCATGAAACCGGAGATAGGGGCGAGCATGCCTTGATGAAAATTTAAATTGGTTTCTCCGGAAGGGTTTAAAACGGAAACGGTCATTGGCGTAGTCGCTCAACCAGACGGACTTAATCACTTCAATCCCTTTCTGGGCCAACCATCGGTCGATTTCCATATTGGCCGATGGATCTAAAACGGTGAAAAGCTCTCCAACGATCGCCACCCGGAGAGGAGTAACTCCGTTTTTCCTTTTCATCCTTCTGAACCAAAAAGAGATGATCGAAACCGATTTGAAGAGTTGGGGCAGAGAAAGGCTATTTTCAATCAGGGAAAGAGCCTTCTCTATGATCCGATCTGCATCCCCTGAAACCAATTCGTACGGTTTGTTGTGGAAATATTTTTTTAGCGCCCAATCCAAAAGGGATAACCGGATCAGAATGGAGAAGAAGATTTTGTAGAGGCTTACTCTCGATCGTGAGCCAGAGATCCTCTGCATCAGGTCAATCATGTCCCTGAGCGCATCAGGGTTATTGGCGCTCCCCATCTTAAATGAATAACCCAAATCCCTCAGAATCTGTTCCTGAATGACATCATAATAGCCGAATCGGCAGGGGCCCCACCCTCCGATCATAAAAATGGTGTCGGCTCCTAATTCAAGGGCCTCCATCATGCTTCCGAGGGTGACCTTAAATGGGAAACAGGCAAATTCGGGGGCATGCCTGGTCCCCAGATCGAGCGTCCTCTTCGTCGGTTTGGGCGGGTAGATGATTTCCACTCCCGCTTTTTTAAGGACAGGACCGTAGGCCTTGTGAAGCATTCCGAGGTAAGGAGTTGTCATTTTCATTTTCGATTCTTCCTTCGCAGAACCATTTCCAGAAAGGCTTCAATTCTTGTCGAGAAGCCGACGTGTGAAAGGTGTTCATCGAAGACGAGAGAAAGGATGGGAATCTTATCTTTGACATAGTGCTGAATCAATTCGAAATTGAAGGAATCCTGGCCGCATCCAAAAGAGGCGAGATTGATGATTCCTGCCACTGCTTCATCCTGGGCAAAACGAATCGCAGACCCCACCATCTCCTTTCCATAAGACCAGTAGATCCTCTTCCGAAGTTTTTCAATTCCCTTTTCAATCTCCTGGTCGGTCATGACCTCGGTGGTCAGGAGACGATATCCCCTTGTTTCAACCTGTTCTGCCACCGATTTTCTGAGAAAGGGATCATGCACGTAGTAAGGTCTTCCAATGATTCCAATCTTCTCTTTGCCATCCTCTTCCTGTTTTTCCGGAAGCCTATGACCCTTGCTTTTCTTCAGGGCTTCTTCGAATCGCATGCCCTTTTGGAGGAGTGTCCGAACATGGCTTTGTCTTTCCAATCCTGATGAATAACCTTTTTCTATTCTCCCCCTCTCCCGAGAGAAAATTTTTCCCACCTGTAGATAAAAGTCCTTTTCAGCTTCCATCCCCTTTGCTTTGCAGTGAATGGGAAGGTCGATCAGTGGAGGAAGAGAGTCGAAGGCGCTGAGGACCATATCCGGAAGGCCAATGAGTTTGGGGCACATATAGGCATCAGGCTCAACGCTGATATAGCGGGGAATGAAAAGGAAATCCACTTCCCTTTTGATCGACTCAATATGTCCAAAAAAGATCTTCACAGGAAGGCAGAGATCTCCTGGAAGAAGCTCTGAACCTTCTCTGATCGTCCTTTCTGTTGTGGTCGTAGAGACGATGACCTCCACTCCCAGACACTCAAAGAAGGATTCCCAGAGCGGAAAGTAACGATAAAAGAGGAGGCCCCTGGGAATTCCGACCTTGGTCATGTCATCCTCCTGCCGGATTTCTTGCGTTCGAGTGTTTCGAGGAATGCCTCCACACGGGTGAGGAGCCCGGTAGGTCCTGTATGTTCGTCTATCATCAAACAGAGGTAAAGGATCTTTCCGTCTTCTTCAATACGGTGTTTCACTAAAGGTTCGATCATGGAATCTACCCCGCAGGAAAAACAGGTGAGGTAGATCAGTCCATCGATCTGAGTGGTGTGAAGGTAATGAAGGCTGGCTCCAAGAATCTCCCGGCCGGAGTCCCAATAAACATCTTTTTCAAATCCCCGGATCTCCAAATCGATCACTTCTTTTGGGATCATTTCCTGGGTATAGACAAAAACCTGAGATTGTTGAAGGATCTTCAGGAGGTCAAAATTAAAATAGGGATCATAAAGGCAATAGGGATGGCCAACCACAGCAACCTTTTTCCCCAAACGCTCTTTATTATTCAATGGGTCTTTCTCGATGGCCTTTCCAAAAAGTTCGGGATTTTTCTCTCCTTTTTCCATTCTCTTTTTACTATGGAAGTAAGCCTTTTCTCCCTCTTGAAAAGCCTGTTTTATCCCTTTCGATTTTTTTCCTAGAGTCAAAGCCATTTCTGAAAAAGACTGAAAAAGGGTTGAATTCCGGTGCCGCTCATCCACATAAGGGTCTAAAATCGTTGGAAGGTTGGGAATAGAATATTTGAGCATCTCCGGAAGTCCAGCAAGACGAGGGCAGGCGCATGTTTTGCCATCTAGGCTGAGAAGTCGGGGAAGAAAGAGGAAATCAATCTGTTCCTTGATGTTGATTGTATGGGCAAAAGCCATCTTCATCGGGATACAGGTATCATCATCGGCAAACTTGAACCCCTCCTCAATCAGCCCCCGGTGACTTGGTCTTGAGACCACCACTTCAAAGTTAAGAGTCTGAAAAAATGCCTCCCAAAAGGGAAAGTAGCGATAAAATAACAACGCACGAGGAATACCAATTCGAGTGGTCATCGGTCTCTCTTCTTTTCTCTTCGCTTTTGGAGAAGATCAACAAAAGCACTCAACCGTGTATCGATCATCGTTTCCGAGAGGTTTTCACTCAATGCAAAGGTGAGGATAGGAAGATCATGTTCCTGACTTACTCTGACTAAGATATTTTTAGCCACCGCCTCCAGCATGCACCCAAAGGGAAGAAGCTGGATGGCCCCTTCATAACCATCCTTTTGATAGAGGATGGGATAACCAATGGAAGCATTACATTCTCCACCCAGATTATGCTTCAAATAGGGCTGCGAGGCTTCTATCGCTTTCCTCTTCGATCTTGGGTTAAAAAGATCGAGGTGCAAGGCATGGGTGATCTGGGAAGAAAACCAGACCGTTCGTGTCACTTCTACCCCCATCTCTCCAAGTCGTCGCTCAATATCATGATTGGCGTGGGGATTGATGACCATATAAGCCTCTCCGGTGATTAAGATCTTCGGAGGGTTTCGGGAAGGGTCTTTCTCGATTCGATTAAATTCATTGGTGCATTGCTGATCCACAAGGGCCAGTTCTCTGAAGCTGGACGCCTCGTCAATCCATCTCAAACTATCGGTTAGAACTCGGGTGGTTTCTCCTCTTTTCACCTCTAGAGGTCTCGTTTTTTGTGCCTTTCGCTCAATCGACTCACAGAGTTTGACCTTCTTCCAGCTGAAACGGATAGCTTGAAGGCTCTCAAAAAAAGAAGCGCCTCGCTTCTTTCTTTCCCGATTAAACCGGAGGAGGTAATCCCCAAGAATTCGGGTGTCATCCATGACGACCCATTCAAATTGAAACCCAAGGTCCCTGAGAATTTGTTGCATGACCACATCGTACATTCCCACCCTGCAAGGGCCACGATCTGTGATCATAGCAATTGTGTCAGCACCCTTCTCCAGCGCTTCGATAAAATTCCCAAGGATGAATTTAAAAGGAAGGCATGCAGATTCAGGGGAATATTTCGTCCCCAAAAGGAGAGTCCGTGAACTGGTCCTCGGAGGAAAAACAAATTCCGGGCCGATCTTTCTCGCCATGGCATTGAGAAAAATATCGATACGGCCCAGATAGGGAACAGTAAGTTTCATCGGTCAAGGAAAATCTCCATCACCGTATTTTTTTCGATAGTCTTTGTCCAATTTGAAATCGAATATTTAAAATTGTTTTGCCTGGGCCTCCCATTTTCCACACCGATCCCCCCAGTAGGAGACCGGTCTCTCTTCGATCATAAACTCGATGACCTCACACGTATTCTCGCAATCCTTGCAGATAAAATTTCGGGTCTTGCAGTTCACATCAACCACCCCAAACCCTTTGAAAAGGGATCTCTCCGAACCATTCATCTTCTCTCTGGCCAGCAGGGCCGAACCAATGGCTCCCATCACTGCATAAAATTGAGGAACATGGATCTCTGTGCCCAGCTCTCCTTCAAGGGCCTTCTTAATCCCGGAGTTGGCAGCTACTCCTCCCTGAAAGAGGACCGGTCTCTCGATATTCTTCCCTTTGGCTACATTGTTGAGATAGTTACGGACTAAAGCCTCACAGAGGCCAGCCACAATATCCGGGATAGGACATCCCAGTTGTTGTTTATGAACCATATCGGACTCGGCGAAAACCGTACACCTCCCTGCAATTCTGACTGGAGATTCTGACCGGAGCGCATGCTCTCCAAAAGTCTCGATGGGAATGCCCAGTCTCAGCGACTGCTGGTCAAGAAAGGAACCTGTCCCAGCCGCACAGACCGTATTCATTCCGAAGTCAATGACGAGGCCATCTCGGATGATAATGATCTTCGAATCTTGTCCGCCGATTTCGATGACCGTTCGAACATCAGGGTGAAAATGGATGGCAGCCATGGCATGAGCTGTGATCTCATTCTTGATCACATCGGCTCCCACCAGCAGTCCGGTCAACTGTCGGGCGCTTCCCGTGGTTCCGACTCCTCTAATCTCAAGATCTTTCGGAAGGAAAGAAGAGATCTCTTTTAATCCCTTCTGCACCGCTTGTATGGGTTGCCCATGGGTGAGAAGATAACGCTGGGCGATGACCCTCCCTTCCCTGTCCAATATGGCTAAATTCGTGCTGACAGAGCCAACATCAATTCCAAGATAACCTATCATCCGACATTCCTGCCTGATATTTCTTCCCAGACCGGATCAGCAATGGTCCCGTACTCTTCCGTATATCGGTCCATCACTCCTGCCAGATCCTGGTAGAATGACTCTGCGCCTGCATGGGTGAAGTAAACCCCTGGCCTGGAAGCCATCTCACGTGCAATCTCAGGTCTGTCGATTAGCATGCAGGGTCTCAAGAGGTTTTCATTGTTGGACTGACGGGAGCGAATCTCTCTGAAGAATGGAGAGTCCAGAACCTCCAGGAGAGATTTCCCCTTGATATTATCCGTGGCGAAATGGCAGAAGACACATGGCTCCACATCTCCCCGGGCATTGATATGACAGTACATCCTTCCTCCGGCCATACATCCATTGGTCATTCTTCCATCATTCCAGAAATCGACGAAAAGGATCGGTTTGGTGGCACGGAATCGAGGCAGAGTCTGTCGCAACTGGTCTCTCTGCTGAGGAGTGGGCATCCATTGAATATCCGGATTTCGACCCACGGGAAGGCACATAAAATACCAGGTGAGAATGGCACCTTTTTCAATTAAAAAGTCGATAAATCCATCACTGGTCAGAAGGTCGGTATTCTCCCGGGTCTGAGTTAGAGAAGAAGCAAAAAGGACTTTGGCCTCCTTCAGGAGATCCATTCCCTTCATCACCTTTTGGAAATGTCCTTTTCCCCGCCTTCGGTCCGTCTCTTCTTCATACCCTTCCAGGCTGATTGCTGGGGCAATATTTCCTAGATCAGAAATTTTTTCGACGGTCGCTTCATTCAGAAACCCTCCATGGGTGAAGACATGAAAGAGTGTCTGAGGATGTCGTTTGCATATATCGAAGAGGTCCTGGCGGAGAAAAGGCTCTCCTCCGAGAACGACGACCAGATGGATTCCCATCTCCTCAGCTTCATCAATGATACGATCGATCTCCTTACCTTCCAATTCCCCTTCTTTGGAGTAATCGCCTGCATAACAACCATAACAGTTGAGATTACAACGCATCGTGGGGCTGATAAGGATGGCTCGTGGAGGATAAAATCCTGCTTCTTTGGCAAACTCTTTTCTCCGATTTGTCCCTTCTAAAAACTGGTTAAAAAGAAATTGAATAAGGATTTCCTTCTGTTTAGCATTGGTCTCCTTGAGAACGCGTCGTGCGATCTCGAGAAATGGATGATCTTTCTCAAAAAGGTCCCTGATCGATCCGATCTTCTTCCGATAAGAATCTTTTTGTGGTATTTTTTCGATGAGGCGAGTAAATCCGATCAGATTTTCTTTTGAGCTACCTGAGATAAAGGAAAGAGCTAGAGTTGTAAATTTAATTTGGGCTGATCTCTTTAAAGTGGATGAGCTGTTCATGGTATTTCCTTTTCCATTTGGAGAAACATTATCTTAAAATAGAATGATTTTCAATCAGAGGGGTTTACCAGCTTCCGCCGCCACCACCGCCGAAGCCGCCTCCGGAGCCCCCCCTCCTCCAAATCCTCCGCCCCCTCCACCACCGCTTCCTCTTGGCGCGGAAAAGATAGCAGAGCCAAGGCTTGAGGTCACGGTGTTAATAGAGCCGGGTAAAACCAATTGGATGAAATGTCCTGAATCCCCCGGGAGAGACATACCAGTTGGGTGGTTCCTGGTAAATTCCCTCAAATGCCTCTGCCCAGTTATCCGCGACATCAAGGGCAATGGCATAGGGTAAAAATTTTGAGAAGAGATCTTTATCTCCCATCCGCTCAAGCCGGTCTTTCTCCGCGCGATTCATAAATTCCTGAAAACCTAAGATGGCCATATAGGCCAGGACGCCTGCTCTGGTTTTTGCAGGCATATGCCAGCCGAAGAAAAAGATAGGCAGCCCAGTTAATCCGCTTGCGATAAATCCTTTCCACATAGAATCAAGAGAGAAGAGCGCTAGGACAAAACCGCCAATGACAATAATGAGAAACCCCGTCAGAAAATAGAGATTCCTAACTTTCTCGGGATTAACGAGAAAATATTTATTTTTAACGAGTTCTCCATAAAGGGTCTTCTTCAGGGAGGGTAAATCCTTATAAAATTTATTCTTCAAACTCGATACAGACAGACGGGATGGAGCAAAGGAGAAGAGGCGGGTCATCAGTTCCGCCTCGAAAGAACCGAGAGCACCGTCCGACTCTTTGATCTTTTTGAGATAGTAATCCGATCTGTCAAAAAGTAATCCTTCCTTTTTCACTTCCTCAATCTGAATGTATCCCTTGACCGCAAGGCCTACGATCGTTGAAGTGATATCCCTGGAGTCCAATCTTTCGTCAAGCAACGTTCCGACCTCTGCAGGAGTGAGGAACCGGTTTTCAATCTTAGGGGGTTCATAGGCGACAGTGACGGCCTCTCTCACTCTCGGGTCCCTTCCCTTTCGATACCAGAGATTGAGCATCAATAAGAAGGATACGATGGGAAATAGAAAAACTTTATTCTCCTGAAAGTTGACCATCCATAGCAACTTTTTCCATGAAGAAGGCGGTGAGACAAGCCCCTTGTCCCATCCAAAGGCAACGGTCAAGCCTTCACCAGCGACAAGACTCTTCTTGGCGATAAACCTTCCCTTATTATCATTCGTCTCATGTTCACACTCTGAGGCCTTGGAACCATAAGTGCCTGTAAATCCAGCGGCCCATAAATTCTTACTCTTCTGTGTTGTGGCTAAGGATACATCTGCAGAGGATTTGACAATATCCGCCTGCCAGTAATTCCCGGTCACATTCCAATAAAGCTCGTCGTGGTCGTTGAGGAAAAGGATCGCGTTCTCCACTTCATAGGTGATCACATAGGTCTGGTTTCCGGAGACAAACCGTTTGGGATCTCCGATTCGGATATGGATTAACGAACCAGCCTTCCTGACCTGATATTTCCAGGATTTCCCTGATTCGTCTTTTACAGCCAGAACGGTGGTAGGGGTGGTGATCGTCTTGCCGAACTCATCTCTATATTTAAAAGGGACCTCCCGATAGATTCCGCGTCTGGGCCTATGGAATTTCACCTCAATCGTTTCATGAACAATAAAGGATGAATCTTTCTGAATGGTGATGTCCGAGTGAAATTTCGTGATGGTGAAATACTGCGCCAACGCCGGAGAAGCAAACAGGATGAGGTGAATACCGAGGATGAGAATAATAGATATAAACAATTTATGAAACACTTTCATTCTTCTCTCCGCTTATCATTCTACAATCCGCATTCCGCAATCCGAAATCATTAAAAACTCACCTTCACTGGTTTCCTTTCTGCCTCAGGGGCTTCGAGTTGGAATAAATCAGCCTGTTTAAAATTAAACATCGAGGCTATCAGGTTTGAGGGGAAGGACTCGATCAGGATGTTGAAGTCCCGCACCACGGCATTATAATACCGCCTTGCATTCTCGATATTGTTCTCCAGTTCCTGCAACTGTGTCTGGAGCTGCATGAAGTTCGCATTGGCTTTCAGTTCGGGATAGGCCTCGGCAACCGCAAACAGGCTTTTCAAAGTATCCCGGATCATATTCTCTGCCTTTGCCATCTCGGCTGGAGAGCTTGCCTGCATGGCCATCGCCCGTGCCTGGGTCACCTTCTCAAAGACCGTCTTCTCATGGGTGGCATACCCCTTTACGGTCTCCACCAGGTTAGGGACAAGGTCAAATCGTTTCTTGCACTGGACATCAATATCCGACCACGAAGACTTGACCGTGTTCCGGAGCCGAACGAGTTTGTTATAAATACTGACGACCGCAGCGACAAGTACGACAATGATAATGAGAATGACAAGTAAGGTCATTTTTCCCTCCTATGTTTTGTCTTTTTTTTTAGACTACCGAATTTAAAGAATATTTTCAAGCATTCTTTAGCGGTAAGTTGAAGGATGAATCACTTGAGGGAATGCGACCTTAAAGTTTAACTTTCAACTCCCTCGCGCCAAGGCCGCAGTTTAAGGCGAGAAAAGCAGGCGGAGAAGATAAATAGGGAAATAATAAAATTGTTAGGTCAAGATTTTCAGAATATGCTTGGCAAGACTCTCGTCAATCTCCCTATGCCTGGGAACGGCCTGTTTTTTTCCGGTTTGAAGATTCATATATAGGTCATGCCGTGCTCCCGCACGTATAAAAACACACCCAGCATCGGTTAATCTCTTGATGAGTTCCTTTCTTTTCATACCGCAACAGCGATCTCTTTAATTTCGTGGTTTTTGGGAACTTCATCTAAGACCAAAAGTTTATAGGCATCAATAATATTTTCTTCCAGTTCTTTCAGTGTTTTTCCCTGAGTCATAACTTCCGGATGGTCGATAAGCTTTCCAACCCAAAATCTTTTGCCTTTCCAGTACACCATTTTGAGTTTAGTTTCCATCTGTTACTCCTTATGGGTCGATTTGACCAATCTTTCTACTGCAATTTGATCTTTTGTAAAAATCCTACCGATTCCACTGCTCTTTGTCAATGGAAATTCAAAAACTCTGTGAATAACTTGTTTAAAAATAAGGATTGGATTGAGATAGGTAGTATTCCTTACTTCATCTTTCTAAAATAGCGTTCGGCTTTTTTGACGGCGGGCCAGAGGCCAAGGTTCATCGGGCCGAAGATGATTAGGCTTCTCCTGAGATGAAATGGATTGAAGATCCTTTTCGCCATCGAAGATGGGGAATAGAAAGATCGGTTCACCTTCCAGAACCCTTCCTGAAGTTCCTCAACACTCATCCGCTTCGGCTGAAAGACGACCGTTGCCATATCGTACTTCGACCAGTCCTCAGTGAGAAGTCTTCCCCCTTGTTTTAACCCCTGAT
>VGSD01000042.1 GCA_016875155.1 Deltaproteobacteria bacterium
CGGAGTTTGAGAAGATCGTAACGCCGAAGCAGAAGATCCATAGAGAAGTTCAGCTTCAGGCTACCATTTAAAAAATTTGAAAAGGAGAGAAAGATGGAAATTCGTGTTCGCATACCCACGCCGCTGAAAAAACTGGCGGGAGAAAAGGATGTCGTTTTAGCAAATGGAAACACGGTTGGAGAGGTGATCCAATGGCTGACAGAAACCTATCCGGGGCTCAAGGAGAGGCTCAGGGATGAACAGGGGCAGGTGAGGCGGTTCATCAATATCTATTTGAATGATGAAGATATCCGATTCAGCCGGAATCTTGAGACCCCTGTAAAGGATGGAGATCAAATCTCCATCATCCCGGCCATTGCCGGTGGTTCTTCGAAGAAGAGAAGGGTGACGCTTACCTTTCCTCCTGAAAGGATCCAGGAGCCCGTGATCCATAATATCGGTCACCGCTTCAAGATCGTCACCAATATTCGAAGCGCCAATGTCACAGAGAATGTGGGCTGGGTGACCCTGGAGATCGATGGAGAAGAAGGGGAATACCTGAAAGCTCTCGATTACTTAAAGGGGATCGGCGTAAAGGTCGAACCAGTGGAAAAAGACGTAATCGTTTAGAACTTCGTCTTTAATTGAAAAGGTTTTTTTAAATGCAACCATTAAATATCTGATCAAGGGGGACAAAGATGAGTGAGAAGACAAAAAAGTTATTCTGGCAAGTGGCAGGTCCGCTTCTCCGAAGAGCTTTAAAAGAGAAACACAAAGACATTTCTGAAATATCTATTCAGGAAGTAAACCGCCTAATCAAAAAGGGAGAGAAGATGGTCCTCCTCGATGTCCGTGAGAAGGAGGAATTATCCCTGGGATATCTTAAAGACTCTATTTTCATTCCTCGGGCCACACTGCCGGAGAAAGCAGAGACCCTGCTTCCGGATAAAAATGAACCCATTATCGTTTACTGTGCAGCAGGGGTGCGGTCACTCCTGGCGGCCAAGACCTTGAAGGAAATGGGTTACAGCGATGTTTCTTCCATGAGGGAAGGGATCGAAGGATGGAAAAAAGCAGGCTATGAGGTGGCGAGCAATAGCGGGCTGACCTCACAACAGTTGTCTCGATACAGTCGCCATATTCTCCTGCAGGAGGTTGGTGCAGAGGGTCAGGCAAAACTCCTCCAGGCAAAAGTCTTACTGGTCGGGGCTGGAGGTCTGGGCTGTCCGACTGCACTCTATCTGGCAGCAGCAGGTGTGGGGACATTAGGGATCATTGATGATGACCGTGTGGATCTGACCAATCTCCAGCGGCAGATTCTTCACCGTACCTCTGATGTGGGAAGGCCAAAGACCGAATCGGCTAAAGAGGCCATTGCCAGAATCAATCCTGATGTGAAGGTCATCACCTATGCAGAACGTCTCACGTCAGACAATGCGATTAAGATATTTGAGGAGTATGACATCATTGTAGATGGGTCAGATAACTTTCCGACAAAATATCTGGTCAACGATGCCGCCTTCTTTGCAAAGAAGCCCTTTGTTTTTGGCGGGGTCTTTCAGTTTGAAGGACAGGCGAGCGTTTTCTCTCCTGGTAATGGAGGCCCATGCTTACGGTGTCTTTTTCCTGAGCCTCCTCCGCCCGGTCTTGTTCCCAGCTGAGACGAGGCAGGTGTCCTGGGAGTTGTGCCCGGGCAAGTCGGCCTGATACAGGCCACAGAAGTGATCAAACTCATCTTAAAGAAAGGAAAACCTCTGATCGGACAGTTCCTGATCTATAATTCGTTGGAAGTCGAATTCAGACTCTTTCCGGTTCAAAAGAATCCTTCCTGTCCTCTCTGTAATGAGGAACCGAAGATTAAGGAACTTGAGGATTATCGTGAGGTGTGCGGTCTGGAGAGTCGAAGCCAGGCCGCAGCCTAGATTCGGGGAAAAAGGATAAAGAGATGTTAAGAACCAGGCATCAATTAAAAAGATTCCTAGGGTTTTATATTTTAACCCTCGTATCAATATTTATTCTTCTCATCTTTAACCAATTGGCTTTAGCGATACCCAATGGTGGATACATGCGACCAGAACTTCTAATCCAACCTGAAGACCTCAAATCCCTGATCGATCGGAAGGATCCTGATATTCGGATCATCGATGTCCGGGAGAAGATTAAATACCTTGCCGGCCACGTCCCTGGAGCAGTGAATATCTGGAGGCCTGACATCGTGCATAAAGACCATCCCGTTCCAGGGATGATGGCTCCTCAGGCCCAGATTGAAGAGGTGATGGGAAGACTCGGGGTCAGCCATCAAAATACGCTCATCATCTATTCTGACAGCTCAGATGGCGCCAGGCTCTGGTGGATACTGGCTTATTATGGCTTTCCGATCTCTCAGATGAAACTTCTTGATGGCGGTCCTGATGGTTGGAAAGTAAAGGGTTATCCGACCGAGATCATTCCTCCCCAGGTCAGTCCGGCCCAATTCAGGTTGCCTGGCAGAACAAAATCGACGGAATCCTTGCTCTGTACTCTGCCAGAGGTCAAGGGAGCCCTGAAAGAACCTAATAAGATTGTCCTCGATGTCAGGGCACCAAAAGAATATACAGGAGAAGAGATCTTAAGGGATGCCGTCAGGGCAGGCCGCATCCCGGGCGTTGCCTGGATCGAGTGGAGAGAAGTTCTGGTTAAGGAGGGACCCCATAAGGGATACTGGAAATCCGCCGAGGAGATAAGAAAACTCTTTGCTGATATTGGGGTGACTCCGGATAAAGAAATCTATATCTATTGTCAGTCCGGAGTTCGCTCGGCTCACAGTTTGGTGAGTCTCTACTTGATCGGTTTTCCACTTGAGAGATTGAGAAATTATGATGGTTCCTGGATCGAATGGAGCCGCAGTACAGAGGCTATTGAAACAGGGCCACTGAAGAAGTAGGGGTGAAGATGATAAGAATTCCAGAATCCATCTACCACAGCATCGTCGAACATGCCAAAAAGGAGGCGCCGCTGGAGTGTTGCGGAATCTTAAGCGGAAGGAATGAGACAGTCGAGAAGGTCTTCGAATTAAGGAATGAAGAACAGAGCCCGGTTCGATATTCAATGTCACCCCAGGAACAGTTGAAGGTCTTTGATGAGATGGACAGGCAATCGTTGGATATGTTGGCCATCTATCATTCCCACACCCATACGGTTCCTTATCCTTCGGAGACCGATCTGAGGTTGGCTTTCTATCCTGAGGTGGTATCTGTCATCATCTCTTTGAAGGAAGAGACGCCAGTCATGAAGGCCTTTCGGATCCAAGAGAATGCGATCTCTACCGAAGAGATCGAGATCATTTAGAGGTTAAAATGGAGTCTCTAAACTTAAGAGTTGAAACGGGTTTACGTAGAGAGTTGAAAAACGAGAGTTCCTTCTCCCTTCTTACTCTGATCGGCAATACGCCCCTGGTTCAGATTAAGCAGATGACAAAACATCTCAGAGGGGTTCGGATCTTTGCCAAGGCAGAGTGGCTCAATCCCGGTGGCTCTGTAAAGGATCGAGCCGCATTACGAATCATCGAAGAAGGCGAGCGTTCAGGCAAACTGACCAGAAATAAGATCATCCTCGATTCAACATCAGGAAACACAGGGATTGCCTATGCCATGATCAGTGCAATGAGAGGATATAGAGTTCAGCTGGTCGTGCCAGCCAATATCAGTGAAGAGAGGAAGAAAGCCCTGGAGGCTTACGGAGTAAAACTGATCTTCACAGACCCCGTTCTTGGTTCGGACGGAGCCCTCATCGAAGCCAGGAGAATATACGAGGCACATCCTGATCTTTATTTTAAAGGGGATCAGTATAATAATCCGGCAAACTGGCAGGCCCATTACGAGACCACAGGGCCTGAGATCATCCGTCAGACCGATGGTGAGATTACCCATTTTGTTGCTGGGGTTGGGACAGGTGGCACATTGATCGGAACGGGGAGAAGATTGAAGGAGCATAACCCCCGTATCAAACTGTTCGGAGTTCAGCCAGACAATGGTTTTCATGGGATTGAAGGTTTGAAACATATTGAGACTGCCATCCGGCCTGGCATTTATGATGACACAATTTTAGACGGGACGCTCTTTGTCAAGACGGAAGATGCATTCGAAATGGCCCATCGACTCGCCAGGGAAGAAGGTCTCTGGGTAGGTCCTTCCTCCGGCGCGGCTTTCTGGGCCTCTTTAAAATTGGCAGAGTCGATCGATTGGGGTGTCCTTGTGACCATTTTCCCTGACGGAGGAGCGCGATACCCTGAATACTGCATTGATTGTGAAAAACAGAAGAGTCGGCTCTCGGTCAAACGCCCAATGCTAACGCCTTCACCCCCCTAAAGGGTTAGCCGTTTGGCTGAGAGCCACTCCTTTTATTTCAGAAGAATTGGGTATATAATCCGTGTATGAGGGACGAGAAAAACTGAATTGAAATTCCTTTATGCCACAGAAAAAACTGATTGTCCTGTCGATTTTTATAGTTGGGTTTGCTCTTTTCTTTGTCCTAGGGGGCCATCACTATCTCAGCTTTGAGACGCTGAAGGCGAACCGGGAAGTGCTTATGGCTTACACCGAAGAACACTATTGGGCCATGGTCATCGGTGCGGCTGTGATCTATACGGTTACGACTGCATTAAGCATTCCTCTGGCAACAGGATTGTCCTTAAGCGTTGGGTTTCTGTTCGGTCGATGGATGGGAATGGCGGTTATCCTTTTTTCGGCCACTCTGGGGGCGACACTCGTATTTCTTGGGGCCCGTTATATCTTTGCGGAAGCAGCACAACGACGAATGGGCAAGAAGGCCCGGGACATGATGGCAGGATTTCATAAGAAGGATTTTAACTATCTCCTCTTTTTGAGGCTGGTTCCTCTCTTTCCTTTCTGGCTCATTAATCTGGTCTCTGCCTTCACGCCGATGAAGACCCGAACCTATGTGGTTGCTACTGCCATCGGAATAGCCCCCGGGTGTTTTATCTTTGCCAACTTAGGACAATCGCTCACCCGGATTGATTCGGTTGAGGGATTGCTCTCTTTTCAAACATTAGGCGCACTGGCGCTTCTCGGAGGGTTTGCATTGCTTTCCGCTTTCATTAAGAGAACCCAATGGTCAAAAGAGAGGGAGGTGTTCTGAGATTGAAGAGCCTGACACCAATTGAATGTTCCTCTTTTCCCGTGGTTCATCTCCCTATTCTGCGCCGATCCCGTTTGAACATTCTGCAGGTCAATCTGGGGTATCGCTGTAATCAGCAGTGTATCCATTGTCATGTCGAGGCTGGCCCCCATCGAACAGAGATGATGGGGAAGCCTGTCATCGCTGAAGTCGTTGATTTTTTGGCCACTTCGAATCTTAAAACCATGGATTTGACCGGTGGAGCTCCTGAATTGAATCCCCATTTCCGGGATCTCGTCCACATCGCATGGAAGATGGGGATTCATGTGATCGATCGCTGTAATCTCACCATCTTGGAAGAACCCGGACAGAAAGATCTGATGGAATTTCTTTCCGATCATCAGGTGGAGATCATTGCCTCACTGCCCTGCTATCTGAAGGAAAACGTGGACCGACAACGAGGGGAAAGAGCCTTTGATAAAAGCATCGAAGTCCTTCAAAAACTGAACCGGCTGGGCTATGGAAAAGAAGATTCAACCCTCTTGTTGAACCTGATTTACAACCCCGATGGGCCTTTTCTCTCCCCTCCGCAGGCTTCCCTGGAGGAGGAGTATAGGAGACAACTTGGGGAGCGTTACGGCATTGTTTTTAATCGGCTCTATACCCTCAATAATATGCCTGTGGGACGCTTTGGGAAAAGGTTGATGGCCGATGGACAGTTTCAGGATTATATGAACCTTCTTCAAAATGGATATCAGGAGATCAATCTGGACTCAGTGATGTGCCGTTTTATGATGAGTGTGGATTGGCAGGGTTATGTGTACGATTGCGATTTCAATCAGGCGCTTGGAATGCCGTTTCATTTCGAAGGTAAACACCGGGTCAAACTATCCGAACTCAAGGGGGTGGATTTAGAAGGAAGCCCTATCATGGTTTCGGATCACTGCTTCGGTTGTACTGCAGGGCAGGGGAGCAGTTGCCAGGGAGCTTTAAACAGTCCAATCGTCTGATCGTCTTATCGTCACCTCGTCTTGTGCCATTGTTTAATTAGTTTATGAGTGGCCGACGATAGGACTATTAGACAAGCGACAATCTGACTGATTAAAAATGACGAAGATCTCCATCATCTTGCCAATCTTCAATGAGGCCAATGGTATTGAGCCGACCCTCTATGGACTTCAGCCGTTTCGAGCCGAAGGCCATGAGGTGATCGTTGTTGATGGTGGGAGCAGGGATGATTCTGCCCTCTTATCCATACCGCTTGCAGATCGAGTCATCACTGCCGAGCGGAGTCGCTCACGGCAGATGAATGCCGGAGCAGAGATGGCTAAAGGGGATATCCTCCTCTTTTTACATGGGGACACTTTTTTACCGAAAGAAGCAACACAGCGAATTATTCATGGTATAGAAAAAAAGGGGAGAAATTGGGGACGTTTTGATGTGAGACTTTCAGGGAAACATCCCATCTTACGAGCCGTGGAGTTGTTCATGAACTGGCGCTCTCGACTCACCGGCATTGCCACCGGAGATCAAGCGATCTTCGTTCGCCGGGACCTCTTTGAATCCATTGGTGGTTTCCCAGAGATTTCTCTGATGGAGGACATCGCTTTGAGCAAAATCCTGAAGCGCTATGGTCCCCCCTTGTGCCTTCGGGAGCGGGTCCTCACCTCGAGCCGTAGATGGGAGAACAATGGGGTGATTCGCACGATATTTCATATGTGGTATTTACGCCTGGCCTATTTCATGGGAGCAGACCCAAATCACCTTGCTCTCATGTATAGACCAACAAGATAGCTATGGAAAGAATAGATTGCCGTCTCATGGTCTTTGCAAAAGCGCCTATTCCGGGAAGGGTAAAAACCCGTCTGATCCCTGTCATGGGAGAAGAGCCTGCCTCAGAACTTTATGAAAAGATGGTTTCCCACTGTCTTGCCGAGGGGATCAAGGCTGGCGTCGGTCCGGTTGATCTTTGGTGTGCACCTTCTTCTGATCATCCATTTTTCATCCACTGTGAAGAAAAATTTCAGGTGAAACTTCATGACCAACCTGAAGGTGATCTCGGCCAACGAATGGGGTATGCCTTTTCTGAAACATTGAAAATATCCACTTATGCCCTTCTGATGGGAGGCGATTGCCCTTCTCTGACACCTGCGGATATCAGGGCGGCAAAAGCCGAACTGGAGAAAGATCATGATGCAGTGATCATTCCTGCGGAGGACGGTGGGTATGTTCTTCTCGGGTTACGTCGTTA
Organism: Deltaproteobacteria bacterium; assembly: GCA_016875155.1. Next base: position 7,346 of record VGSD01000042.1, read on the forward strand.
TGCGGAAGAATTATTTTCCGGAATTTCCTGGGGGACCGAATCCGTCTTCAAACAGACCCGGATGCGTCTGCGTGGTTTGGGATGGCAATGGCACGAGTTGCCGGAACGCTGGGATGTGGACCGGCCAGAGGATTTACGACGGATCATATCCATGCCCGTTTAAATAAAAAATGATGTACATTAGAAATAAATCATTAAGGAAGTTCAAATGAAAGTGGTGGGGATTTTACTCATCATCGCAATTCTTTTTTCTTATGTCCCTATTGTCCCTGCGGATGATTGTCCGGATACCGGACACTCAGGGAATATGAAATTGGATTGCGGAAGCGTTTTTCACTGCCCGATCATCTACAATCCAGCCATGCCTGAAATATCAACCTTGACAATCAATGGCTGGTTGAAGTTGATGCCAGAGATATCGAAGATAGAAGAATTGCCAAATTTCATCTTTCACCCCCCAAAAGCTTAATTCAAAATAGATTGATTGACAGGGATGAAGGAATATGGCACAAGGATTGCTTATAAAATATGTAAAGAATAGATAATTTGAGATAAATTTCTCCGGGTTCGGAGAGAATAAAGCAATCATATATTTGTAAGTTAAAGGAATAGAAAAGAAAAGCTCTTGGCCGGGGTCTAATGAAAATTAGGCCCAACCTGCTAACGCCTTCACCCCCCTAAAGGTTTAGCTATTTGGCCAGGAGCTTTTTGTTTATATATTAGGCAGTATGGGTCGTAAAGAATACATTGGCTTAAACCTTTAAAAATCAGTTAGTTTTTTAATTATCTGTTTCTTATTTGATCATATTTGGTGTAAAATTAATCGTATCTTAAATTCCAAATAGAAAGAAGGTAGAAAGATGGTGAAAAAGTTTATAAAATTCTTTGGACTAATCCTCTTTATCTCCATCATTTTCCTCTTTTTCATTTCTGAAGGACAAACAGAAGATTTTCGATTAAATCTTAATCAGTTGATCGAGGAGGCCCTTCAGAATAACCCTGAGGTCTTAGCCTTTAAGAAGAAATGGGAAGCTTATAAGGAGAAACCATTTCAGGCGTCTGCCCTCGAAGACCCGATGCTTGGATTAGGGATTATCAGCCTTCCCACCAACTTTAGTTTCAAGGATGAGGATATGACGATGAAAGAGGTCTCCATTTCTCAAAAATTTCCTTTTCCTGGGAAGAGGCCTTTGATGAAGGAGATGGCAGAGAAAGAGACGGAAGCTGTTTCTTCTGAGATTGAAGAGAGATCGAATCGAATTGTCAAAGAGGTGAAAGCTGCTTACTATGACCTTGCCCATGTTCATCAGTCCATTGAGATCACGCAGAGGAATAAAGAGATTCTGGAGAGTTTTGTAAAGATTGCCGAGACTCAGTATAGCCTTGGGATGGGAATTCAGCAGGATGTGCTTAAAGCTCATGTCGAGGTTTCGAAGATGGTGGATGAACTGATCATGCTGGGCCAGCGAAAGAGAGCTCTTGAGGCAAAATTGAATTCTATTTTAAACCGACCTCTGGAGACCAATGTGAGCAGGCCTGAGGAGTTGAGCATCAAGAAGCTTCCATTCACTTTCGAAGAACTCCAACGGATGGCGATTGAATTGAATCCCACTCTGAAGGGGATGAAGAAGATGGTTGAAGCAAAAGAGAAGGCCCATGCCCTGGCCAAGAGAGAATACTATCCTGATTTCAATGTTCGATTTGCTTATGGACAGAGGGACAACGGTCCGGAGATGAAACGCAGGGATATGCTGACCGGAATGGTGGAGATCAATATCCCCATCTTCTATAAATCGAAACAGGACCGAAAGGTAGCAGAGACGAAAGCTGAAATCCAGGGCATCGAGGCCCAGTACCGGGCAATGAAGAATGAGATCTTCTTCATGATCGCGGACATGGGCTCGATGATTCAGCGGACGGAGAGGCAATTGGAGCTTTATAAAACCGGGATTATCCCGCAGGCGAGCCTTCAGATCAATTCGGCGATAAGCGCCTACCGTGTGGGCAAGGCTGATTTTATGACCCTTCTGGACAGCCGGATGACGCTCTACCGGTATGAGTTAGAGTATCACCAGGCTCTCGCCGATTATCACAAGAACGTGGCCAGCCTAGAGGCAGTCGTCGGAAGGCGTTTTGATTAATCCCCTCTTCCCCCCCCTTTTCATAAAGGGGGGTAGGGGGGATTTGGGAGGGAAAAATGAAAAGATCATTATTGCTGATTCTCTTTTTAATCCTACCCTGGTTGATTATGGGGTGTGGAAAAGATACGACCACTCATTCCGCAAGCGGATCCGCCTCTGGCGGAAAAGAGCATCAACCAGATGTAAAAAAGGAAGCAAAGAGAGCGGATGATTTGGACATCAAAGGACTCACCATGGAGTCGATCCAGAAAGAAGGAAAGATGCAGGAGGTTACTCCTGGGGCTGTCCAGATCTCTCCGGAACGGCAACAACTGATCGGTGTGAAAATCGGAAAGGTTGAGATGAGACCACTTGAGAAGATCATCCGGGCCGTAGGGAGGGTGGATTACGATGAGAGAAAAGTGGTCACGGTTTCACCCAAAATCGGTGGCTGGATCGAAGACCTCTATGTCGATTTCACAGGAAGATACGTGAAACAGGGAGAATCTCTTCTCACGATCTACAGCCCGGAACTCGTCTCCACTCAGGAGGAGTATCTGATCGCTTTGCGGGCGAAGAAGGATCTGGTGAAGAGTCCATTTTCAGAGGTAGCAGCAAGCGGGAACTCTCTTGCGGAGTCTGCCAGACGCCGTCTCAAATTATGGGACATCAGCGACGATCAAATCAAGAAACTTGAGGAGAGCGGTCAGGTGAGCAAAACGCTTACTCTCCAATCCCCCTTTAGCGGATTTGTTCTCGAAAAGATGGCCTATAAAGGGATGAGCGTAATGCCTGGGATGGCCCTGTTCAAACTCGCAGACCTCTCAGCCATATGGCTCTATGCAGATATCTATGAATATGAAATTCCCTTTATTAAGTTAGGCCAACAGGCATCTATTGAGTTATCCTATCTCCCCGGGGAGATTTTCTCAGGAAAAGCGATCTATATCTATCCCTCTCTGGACCCAAACACTCGAACCGCAAAGATAAGGTTTGAGTTTCCAAACCCTCACGGAAAACTGAAACCTGAGATGTATGCCAATGTGGAGATCAAAATCCATTTAGGGACCAGATTGGTCGTCCCTGAAGGAGCGGTTATCGATACGGGTATCCGGCAGATGGTCATCATAGACAAAGGCGAGGGATATTTTGAACCGAGAGAGGTGAATGTCGGCGCCAAAGTTGATGATTACTATGAGGTCTTAAAAGGTCTCAAAGTTGGTGAACGTGTGGTGACGAGCGCCAACTTCCTGATTGACTCCGAATCGAAGTTCAAAGAAGCGGTTGGAGCACCGGGGCATGCTCATTAGATAGAAAATAACGTGACCGTGTCCGTGTTTAATGGAATTTTAGATAGAAAATCCCCAAGTATCTCCCTCTCCCCTAGCGGGAGAGGGCGGGGGTGAGGGGAACCAGATATGATTGAAAAAATTATCGAGATCTGTGCGAAGAACCGGTTCATGGTTTTCACCGTCGTTCTGTTGGCGATGTTAGGAGGGGTCTATGCGATCAAACATATCCCCCTCGATGCCGTGCCGGATATCTCCGATGTCCAGGTGATCGTCTATACTCCGTGGGAGGGAAGAAGTCCTGATTTAGTGGAGGATCAGGTGACTTATCCCATTGTCTCATCCCTCATCTCAGCGCCCAAAGTGAGGACGGTGAGGGGATTTTCCGATTTTGGGTTTTCTTATGTCTATGTGGTCTTTGAGGATGGCACGGATATCTACTGGGCGAGGTCGAGAGTCCTCGAATATATGCAGCAGATCACCGGAAAGCTTCCGGAAGGCGCCAATCCAACCCTTGGACCTGATGCGACCGGAGTGGGTTGGGTCTATACCTATGCCCTGGTCGATGAGAGCGGAAAGCATGACCTTGCGTATCTCCGCACCCTTCAGGACTGGTATCTGCGTTATTCCCTGTCCAGCGTTGAGGGGGTCGCTGAGGTGGCCAGCGTCGGTGGATTTGTGAAGCAATATCAGATCAATATTGATCCGAACCGGATGGCTGCCTATGGCATCTCTCTTAGAGAGGTGATGGAGCGGGTCAGGATGTCGAATGCGGATGTGGAGGGACGGCTCCTCGAATTCGGCGGTAGAGAGTATATGGTGAGGGGACGTGGCTACATCAAATCCATCGAGGATATTCAGAAGATTGTTGTCGGCGGTAGAAGAGGGACTCCGATTCTTCTGAGGGACATTGCCCAGGTCAGCCTTGGGCCTGAGATCCGCAGGGGAATTGTGGAGATGGATGGGAAGGGTGA
>VGSD01000043.1 GCA_016875155.1 Deltaproteobacteria bacterium
AACTATTACCGGTATGATTTCAAAAGGGGTTCTTTCATCACGAGTTCTTCAAACGTTACAGGGCTTCATAATAAGATCTTCAAGAATATGCCCATCCCTATTTTGAACAAAGTAGGAGCCTTGCTCTATAAACATGTTGGTTAACGCCATAGGCTTCGAACAACAGCATACCAACGCCTATTAAATCAACAAACTCTATAAACCTAAGGAATTGATGCTTATCAAATTTCGTTGACATTGACAGACGGGGTTTTATGGTGTATGATAATACACATAAAGAGGTGTTTATATGAGAACAAACATTGTCCTGGAGGAAAGCCTGATAAAAGAGGCCATGAGACTCAGTCGGGCGAAGACAAAGAAAGAGCTTGTGAATCAGGCTTTAAAAGAATTTGTTGAAAATAGGAAGCGGCTCAATCTCATGGATTTGGCAGGGAAGATCGAATTCGCTAAAGCTTACAATTACAAAGCGCTGCGGATGGCAAAATGATCCTGGTCGACACTTCCGTTCTAATTCATTTTTTCAAAGGTGGTGACAGCGATGGTAGTCGGAAGTTTAGAATGGTTCTGGAGCGAGGAATTCCTTTTGGAATAAACTCCCTGATCTTTCAAGAAGTTTTACAAGGGGCAGGATCTGAAAAGGAATATTTTATCTTGAAAAAATATTTGGAGACACAGCGATTCTATCATCTGAATGACCCGATTGATTCATTTGCAAGAGCTGCAAAGATTTATTTCGATTGTAAAAAGAAAGGAATCACCCTACGGAGTACGATCGACTGCCTGATTGCCCAAACCGCTTTGGAGCATGACCTATTCCTTCTTCATGATGATAATGATTTTAACTCAATGTCAAAAGTCATACCCTTAAAATTCTTTGATTGATCAAACTTAACAAACCAACAAACCCAAGTAACCCGCAACTCGTAACCCACAACTCGCAACCCCCTTCATCCCCCTTTGTCAAAAGAGGGAGAGTTTTCTCCTCCCCTTTGGCAAAGTCAGTACGACTCGAAAACGAGGGGAGGTTCCACCGGAGGCGGATCCGCTTCTGGCGGAAGAGGGGATTTTATAAAAATTTTTCACTCAATTGGGGTATTAAATTTAGTGGGCAGTAATGGCAGATATCCTGGAAGTGACGATCAAGAGAAAAGAGTGAAAGCCCCTCATCATGGGCCAATACGGCAAGGATCACATCAATCGTACTAAAGATTTTTCCCTCCCGGGCTGCCTTTTGGCTTACCATGCCTGCATGATGATAATGTTTCCGCGTGATGTCAACATAATGGATGGTATCGAAAAGTTGATTAAAAACCTCGATGTCACGTTGGGTCTTCGCCCCTTGATATAACTCGACGAATATGGGTCCAGAATAATAGACCTGGTTTAATTTGAGGTATTCCTGGAGTTTTTTTGAAATAGCGGAATCTTTTTTTCTAAAAAACTCAACCCAGATGGATGTATCGATAAGGACTTTATCTGGCATGGCGACTTCTCTCCCATGTGTCTTCCATCTGAAGTTTTCCTTCATGTTCAAGAACTTTTTCTACTTTTTTAAGACGGATATACTCTTTAAGGGCAACAATGATTGTTTCGGTTTTCGTATGGTGTTTTGAGAGCATCATAGCTGTCTTAACTAGGTCTTCAGGTATGTTTAAAGTAGTCTTCATAATACCTCCAATATTCAATAAATTATGTTTATATTATAGGCCTGTTGATATGTATTGTCAATCCCTATACTAACAAAGAAACAAAAAAGAACCCAAGTAACCCGAAACTCCTGCCCGTCCGGCAGGCGGGCGCAACCTGTGACTTGAAACTCTTTCTGAAGACTCAGCCGGCAAGCTTGAAAATACCCATTGATTTAATTATGATTTTAGTACAATATAGCATTAACAAATGGGAGGGGAAAGAAACAAATCCACTGAAATGGATAGATGAAGGCAATGGGGACGCGAGATGAAGAAACAGAATAATGTATCAACCAAAGATGAAATATTTGATGTTCTAAGAAAGCACAGAGATATTCTGTTGACATTATTAAGATAACTTCAAACATCAAAAAAGGAAGGTGAACATTGATGGGAAATATAACCTTTCAAAAAGCTTTGGAAGTGATAGAATCTCTTCCGGAGGAACAAAGGGAATCTCTTGTTGATATTATTAAGAGGCGTTTAGTAGAGGAGCGAAGAGACCGCTTGGCTCAAAATATTAAAAAAGCAAAGGAAGAATATAAACAAGGTCGAGTAAAAAGAGGGACTGTCGACGACGTGATGGATGAGCTTCTAAAATGAGAACTTTAATATGGAGCAATACATTTTCAAAAGCTTTTAAAAAATTGATAAGAAAGCGACCAGATAAACGTGGAGAGATAGAAAAAGCCCTGAGATTATTGTTGGATGATCCATTTAATGCGAAATTGGAAACACATAAGCTAAGAGGAAAACTTTCCGGTACATGGGCGTGCAGCGTGGGATATGATCTTCGAATCATATTTGATTTTGTAAGGGAAGAAAACAAAAAAGAAGACGATATTTTTCTCATTGAAATAGGAACTCATGATGAAGTTTACTGACCTCTTTGTTACTGAAACCACGTCATAGCCGATTAAACTCTCAATTCAAAACTCAAGATTTCAACAAAAACAACCCGGTAGACCCATGCAATCCAGTGAACTCAATAAACCCAAATAACCCGAAACTCGCAACCTGTAACTCGAAACCCGAAACTCCTGCCCGTCCGGCAGGCGGGCGCAACCCGTAAAATGAACCTCAGCCACAAAATTTACTATCAACTCAAACCAATCATACCAAGGTCGCTCCAGATCACCCTTCGTAGGGTGATTATTCAAAAGAAGCGAAAACAATATAGCCATATCTGGCCCATTGACGAAAGAGCAGGCAACCCGCCTGAAAACTGGGAAGGCTGGCCCGAGGGAAAGAAATTTGCCCTGGTCCTATTGCATGATGTAGACACAGAAAAAGGGAATGAAAACTGCCTTGAGTTAGCCCAGATTGATGAAAAACTGGGTTTTCGGTCATCCTTTAACTTCGTTCCGGAAAGATACCGGGTATTTCCTGAGGTGCGTCGCATCCTGGTTGAAAAGGGTTTTGAGGTCGGAGTTCATGGACTCAAGCACGACGGCAAATTATTCGCATCCAGGGAAAGGTTTCTGGAACAGGCAGTTCGAATTAATCAATATTTGAAAGATTGGCAGTCGGTCGGATTTGTCTCTCCTTCCATGCATCGGAATCTGGACTGGATTCATGACCTAAACATTGAGTATGATGCGTCAACCTTTGACACAGATCCATTCGAGCCTCATCCAGAAGGCATCTCCACAATCTTCCCCTTCTGGGTATCTTCTAATCCCCACCACTTACCACCTACCACTCACCACTCGCGACTGAATAGTGGTTTCATCGAACTCCCCTACACCCTTCCACAGGATCATACCCTCTTTGTGCTGATGCAGGAGAGGGATAACGCAATATGGAAAGAAAAGCTCGACTGGATCGCAGAAAAAGGAGGAATGGCGCTGCTGATCACCCACCCCGATTACATGGCTTTTAATGGAAAAGAGCCTATATCTGGTGAATATCCTGCAGAATACTACAAAGAATTCTTAGAATACATCAAATCAACCTATAAGGATCGATATTGGAACGTATTGCCGAAGGAGATTGCTCGTTTCTGTCGAGAGACCGAATCTCGCAAAAGAAAGACTACCCTTTCTTTTAGATATACAGAAAAGGCCTTATAGAGGATTCCTTCAAGGAAGAAAAGATCCACCTTCTGGAAACGTATTTTTATTAAAAATCCAGTATTACGTTTCGCATATAAAGGAATTTATCCAAATCTATAGTGTATTAGGATTTTTGGGAAATATCCCTTTCGGGTGCGGAGCGATATATCTTAATCCATCACGACAGTCTTCAATGATTTGACTGGAGATGACGATCATTCATGATAGGTGTAATTGTTTCTGAAAAAGAAGTGGAACCTGTAATTGAATTTTTTGAACTTTTTAAAACGCCCTGGGAATTTTATACCCCCGGACAAAATTACAATGTCCTTCTCTCTACGAAACATTGCATACCACAGACAAATCAAAAACTGACAATCCTCTTTAGTTCGGATGAAGATAAGACAGGACTTTTTGAAGAAATATCGGCGGGAACAAAGTATAAAAATATCACGGCAAATTATGAGAGTCTTGAAGCTCCAATTTATGGAAACCTTTTGACTTTTAAAGGAAAGGGGCAGCCCATTCTGTTTAAGGAAAGAGAAGTGGCAGGATTAAAAATTAACCGGTCTTCTTCCACTATCATTATTTTGGGATATGATCTGTTTAAAGAGGTCCATCATTTGCTTTCTGTGGGACAGCCCAAAGAGAAAGCTCATATTCCGACCCTTGATATCCATATTTCCCTCCTTCGAAATATGATTAAAGAAGCCGGTATTCCATTGGTTGAGATTCCGCCCACTCCCCCGGGCTATGAGTTTATGGCCTGCCTGACGCACGATATCGATTTTGCAGGGATCCGAGAGCATACACTCGATCACACCACGCTTGGCTTCATCTACCGGGCCTCAATCTGGTCCCTGGCCAGGTATCTCATGGGAAAATTATCGCTACGAAATTTAATGGAAAATTGGAGCGCAGTGATCAGGTTGCCCCTTGTCTATTTAGGTGTCGCAAAAGACTTTTGGCTCCAATTTGACGCCTATGCCGACATTGAAAGGGAATTCAAATCGACCTTTTTCTTCATCCCATTTAAAAACAGGCAGGGCAATCATATATCACCGAGTCGAGGCAGAAAACGGGCTACCCAATACGACATTTCCAATCTTTCTGAAATAGCAAAAGAATTGAGAGACAAGGGGTTTGAAATCGGAGTCCATGGGATAGACGCTTGGGTTAATTTGGGGAAGGCCCGTCAAGAACGGGATAGGATTTTGGAATATTTTAGCGGAGAAGAGAGTGGGGTAAGGATTCACTGGCTCCTTATGAATAATGACACATTCAACCTCCTCGAGGAGGCAGGGTTTTCATACGATTCCACCATAGGGTATAACGAAGCGATAGGATACCGGGCGGGGACTCAGCAGGTATTTAAACCCTTCGGAGTAAAAAGGCTTTTGGAACTTCCACTGCATATTCAAGACACTGCACTATTCTTTCCGAAGAGAATGAATCTTTCAAACAATAAGGCCCTGGAATTGTGCGAAAGGGTGATTCGCAATGCCAAGTCTTACCATGGTGTCGTCACAACCCTCTGGCATGACCGAAGCTTAGGCCCGGAAAGGTTATGGAAAGAATTTTATATCAATCTGCTGGACAAGATAAAGGAACATAGGGTTTTTTTCGCCCCGGCAGGAGAGATTGTAAAATGGTTTCGAAGGCGTCGGACGGTAAAGTTCAAAGAGGTATGCCTCCAGCCCGACAGGATTAAGTTAATCTTGGATCACGACGGCAACAATGAGTATGGGGATAAAACGCCTTCCCTGGTGGTTAGGCTCCATTACCCCAAACGTCAACATCCGGGGGATCAGAGTGCGCCCTCCATCGGGAACGATTACACAGAGGTCCTATTGAACAGGGAGACTTTCCTGGAAGTTCCCTTCACCCCCTTTTCCTCCAATCGGGATTTCATGCATTGAAGAATAATCCTTATGTCACTCCTCGAGAGCGCTCCGAGACGATGAAAAAGAAGATTTGCATGATTGCGTACTCCAATTTTAAAACCGACCCTCGAATTCGGCGAGAATCGGAAGCGCTTACGAAGGACGGGAATGTGGTGAACTTTCTGGTCCTCGCCGAAAACGGTATGCCGAAAACCTATGAAATGAACGACGTCCATATCATCGAGCTCAATATGAGGAAACACCGGGGGCAGAAGAGCGCTTCCTATTTGCTGCCCTATTTGAAGTTCCTTGGCCTTGCCTTCTGGCATTGCTCAAGGCTGTTCTTAAGACGTCAGGTGGATATTGTTCATGTTCATAACATGCCAAATTTTCTTGTCCTGGCGGGTTTGCTTCCGCGACTGTTCGGCAAAAAGGTGATCTTGGACATACACGACTCAGTTCCAGAAACCTATAGCAGCAAATTCGGGAAAGACTCAAAGATATTATACAGATTGTTGTGTTTGGAAGAGTCCCTTTGTTGTAGATTCGCAAATAAGCTCATTTGTGTAAACGAGATCCAGCGGGAAAAATTAGTTGGCCGCGGAATCCCTTCTTCAAAAATGTCCATATTGCTAAACGTTCCTGACCCGGACATTTTCAAATTTCAAGCCAGGCAAGAGAATGGAAAGAAAAAGACATTTGATCTTGTTTATCATGGAACGATCGATCGGATGCTTGGAATCGATCTCGCGATCGAAGCTGTATCAAGGATGATTCGCGAAATCCCTCAAATCCACCTTCACATTCTGGGGGAAGGAAGAAATCTTGAGGAATTTGAAAGCCTGAGCAGGGCGCTGGGCGTCGAAGCGAGGGTTCATTTTAGCAAGAATCCATTGCCTGTCGAGCAGCTTCCTGAGCTTCTAAGGAAAATGGACCTGGGCGTTATTCCGAACCGCCGAAATATGGCCACCGAGCTGATGCTGCCGGTGAAGTTACTGGAATATGTTGCGATGGGAATCCCGGTCATTTCGTCCAGGCTAAAAACCATTGAGCACTATTTTTCAGACAATATGGTGACCTATTTTGAAGCTGGAAATGTGAAGTCAATGGCTAATGCCATTTTGGAATTATATCGCAATGAAAGAAAAAGACAGGTCCAGGTAGTCAACGCAAAGAAGTTTATTGGAAAATACGGCTGGGAAAAACACCAGCTCGAGCTCATTCGCTTGTATGAGGATCTATAGACGTTACAGATTCCATGTTTCATGTTCCAAGTTTAAACATCCAATATCCAACTTTTTTTCTTGAAACCCGAAACCTGCAACCTGTAACTTTTTTTAACTTGTAACCCGCAATCCGTAACGGAAGGAGTTTAAGATGCTGAACATAGCCCAAATCGGTGTTGGTTACTGGGGTCCAAATCTTCTTAGAAATCTGGTGGCAAACAGGAGGTGCAAGGTTAAGGCCGCGGTTGATCTCTCGGAGGAGCGGCGCAGATATGTCCAGGACCTCTATCCGGCTATTCGGGTGACGGATGATGTGAACGAGGTGTTTCAGGACGAAGAAATCGGGGCAGTGGTCATTGCGACTCCTGTGGCGACCCATTACAGCCTTGCGCTTAGAGCGCTGGAGGCGGAGAAACATATCCTGGTTGAAAAACCGCTTGCGAGGAGCGTGGCGGAGGTGGAACAGATAGGAAAGGTTGCGCGTGAAAAGGATCTTTTGGCAATGGTCGGGCATACCTTCCTGTTTAATGCCGCGGTCCGTTATGTGAAGGAACTGATTGACACAGGCAAACTGGGCCAGATTCGATACATCTATAGCCAGAGACTGAACCTTGGGCGCATTCGCTCGGATGTCGATGCGTTATGGAACTTTGCACCACATGACATTAGCATTATCCAGTACTGGCTCGGCGACCCAAGACCGCTCTCCGTAATGCGAAGCGGTATGGCTTACATCCAGAAAGATATCGAAGATGTTGTTTTCATGAACATCATTTATCCAAACAATATCATGGCAAATATTCATGTCAGTTGGCTCGATCCGCAGAGGGCCCGTTCAATGACGATTGTGGGCTCCCAGAAAATGGTTGTTTATGACGACACGGCTGAAAATAAGATTGCCATCTACGACAAGGGGATAGATCAAATGGCCGTGTTGGGTCAAAACATGGATTACGATAACCAGAACTTTCAGACGTTCAACCAACGATCTGGAGATGTGGTGTTGCCTAAGATCGACTTTAAAGAACCGCTCAGGGTGGAAATCGAACATTTTATCGATTGCATAGAGAAGGGAACGAAATGCTTGACGGGAGTGGACCACGCCCAAAAGGTGGTGGAAATCCTGGCTGCCGGTAACGGTCAGATCCCCTTAGCAAAAGACATCAAAAAATAGGAAGAAGGCCTTCACATGGAAACGATGGACAATAACCGACATATAAAAGTTGCGCTGGTTTGTACTGCAGGTGGCCATTTTGAACAGATGACCAATCTATCGGACTTTTACAACCTGTACCAACACTTCTGGATAACCAACAGAAATAGGCAGACCGAGAGTCATCTCAAGCAGGAGCGGGTATACTATATAAATTCGGCCCACTTTAAAAAACCCTGGGCCTATTTTCGCCAGATCTTCCCGGTGCTCAAGGCCTTTGCTAAAGAGAAGCCAACGCACATTTTGTCCACAGGATCGGGGCGCACGACTTTAATTCCTTTTCTTCTCTCCCGGTTTTTTAAGGCAAGCTTCATTCACATTGACACCTTTTCCAGAGTTTACGGCTATTCGAAGTTCGGGACCTTTATGCTGAAGACCCACAATAAAATATACACCCAATGGGAGGACCCGACGAATAGAAATGCAACCTACATTGGGCCGATTTTTAAACAGCAGGGAAACCGCAACCAATCCAACGGTTCAAGACACATATTTGTCACTGTAGGCACAAGAAGCGAACCGTTTACGAGGCTGCTAAAATCGGTTGAAACATTGGTAACCAATGGCACGATAAAAGAGAAAGTCATTGTTCAGGCAGGGCACACAAACTTTAAAACAAGCTGTGCCGAAGTGTTCGATTTTTGTGGTTCGGAAGAGATTGACCGGCTTATCGCCAATGCGAGCTATGTCATTACGCAGGAAAGCGCTGGGGTTGGGACCCAGTGTTTAAGGCACGGGACGAGGTTTATCGTCATGCCGAGAGATTATCGATATGGAGAACTGAACACCAAAAGCGATATGAACGAAGACCTGCATTACAAGCTCCAGGAATTGGGGTATACGAAGGTTGTAAAAGACACAACGGATCTTGAAAAGGCCATCTTGGACATCAAATCATTAAAAACAGGGTTCCATTTCGACAACACCCTTGCCATCCAGACCCTCAAACAAATCATAGAAGGGAACCGTATTCAGTAGTCAGGGGTCAGACGCAAGGATTGAGGAGCAGGATCCCAGGACAAAGCTTTTTATCCACCATTCAATCATTCTGGGTTTTTATTTTTATTCTTACTTCCTTGCTCATTGAAACAAATAACCCGTAACCTGTAACTCGAAACTTGCAATCTCTTTGGAGGTTAGCTCATGACCATTCCCCTTGTCGATCTAAAAGCCCAGTACGAATCCATCAAACCCGAGATCGATTCAGCCATTTCCAAAGTTATTTCCGAATCTGCTTTTGTAGGGGGCCCTTTTGTTGAATCCTTTGAAAAGGCTTTTGCCGAATTCTGCAACGCGAAGCACTGTATCGGTGTAGGAAATGGGACAGACGCACTCTTTATCGCTTTGAAAACATTGGGGATAGGACCCGGAGATGAAGTTGTCGTTCCTGCCAACAGCTTCATCGCCACCTCTGAAGCCGTAACATTAACAGGTGCAAGAGTGGTATTCGTTGATATTGACCCCAAAACCTACAACATAGATCCCAATAAACTCGAAGATTGTGTTAAGGCACGCTATGCGCTATGCTCCATGCACTCTGTTAATCGCCTTAAGGCGATCATACCCGTTCACCTCTACGGCCAGCCTGCTGATATGGATCCGATTTTAGAGATTGCTCGAAAGTATGACCTTAAAGTGTTAGAAGATTCTGCGCAGGCCCACGGGGCAGAATATAAAGGTCGGAAAATTGGCTCCTTAGGAGACATGGCTTGCTTCAGCTTTTTCCCAGGGAAAAATCTTGGAGCCTATGGCGATGGTGGAGCGATCATTACAAACGATGACAGTTTGGCGCTGAAAGCGCGGATGTATGCAAATCACGGTAGGATTGCCAAGTATGACCATGAAATGGAGGGTATAAACAGCCGCCTTGATGGCCTCCAGGCCGCCATTCTGAAAGTTAAATTGGGGCACCTTTCTGAATGGACAGAAATACGTAGAAATAACGCATACTTATATAACGAACTTCTTAAAGATACGGATTTGGTAATCCCCCATGAGATCGAAGGAGTGAAGGCGGTTTATCATTTATATGTTGTGAGAGTTAAACAGGAATTGAGAGAAAAACTTCAGCAACACTTGAAATCTAATAGTATTTCAACTGGAATCCATTACCCCATTGCCCTCCCAAACCTGAGAGCTTACTTCTATTTAAATCACAATGGAGACGAATTCCCTGAGGCAACAAGAGCTTCACATGAAATTCTATCTTTACCAATGTTTTCGGAGTTGATTAAATCACAAATATATTACATCAGTGATGTTATAAATCATTTCGTGTCACTTAACTCTTAAAAAATTACAATCCATTAGTCCTTTATCTTCTCCAATGATCCATGATCTTTTTCCCCTGTTCCTTGGTGTTTGAACCTTGTGGCTTTATCTATTAACTTGCAACTTGAAATCTGAAACTATTTTATTGGTTTCTTTTACCACTTAACACTATACATTGTACACTCAAAATGCTGTCCTACGTTTTAATCACTCCCGCACGGAATGAGGCTGAATTTATCGGAAAAACAATTGAATCCGTAATTTGGCAGACTTTATTGCCGAAAAGGTGGGTCATTGTCAGTGATGGCTCAACGGATGGGACTGATGATGTGGTTAAGAAATACCTGGGTGAACATAAGTTTATTTCACTTATTCGAATGCCTGATCACCCTGACCGGCAGTTTGCATCCAAGGTGAACTGCTTCAACAACGGTTATCAGCAGTTGAAAAATGAAACTTACGATATTATAGGAAACCTCGATGCAGATATCACCTTTGGGCCGGATTATTTTGAATTTTTGCTCGAGAAGTTTGTCAGGAATCCGAAGCTCGGAGTGGCTGGAACGCCATTTGTGGAAAATGAGGTTCATTATGATTACAGGTTTACGAATATTGAGCATGTCTCCGGAGCCTGCCAGCTCTTTAGGCGTGAATGTTTTGAGGAAATAGGGGGGTATGTTCCAATCAAGGGCGGTGGTATCGATTGGGTGGCTGTAACAACAGCCAGGATGAAGGGTTGGAAGACAAGAACGTTTACAGAAAAAATATGTTTTCATCATCGCACCATCGGAACTGGCTCGGTTAGCAAGATAAGGGGGGTTTTCCACCACGGGCAGAAGGATTATTATTTGGGTGGGCATCCACTTTGGGAGTTGTTCCGAGGAGTATACCAAATGAGTAGGAGGCCATACATCTTATCAGGTCTAATGATACTTCTGGGCTTTTTCTGGGCTATGTTTCGCCGAGTTAAAAGACCTGTTTCAGATGAACTTATACAGTTTCACAGAGCGGAGCAGATTCGACGTTTAAGGAGAAGGATACTAAAACACGAAAAATAAGCCTCAAGTGGATAAGAAGTTTGAAAGAGAATGTTAAGAATGTCTGACCCCTGATGTCAATAGTGGACACGAAATATTTTTATACTGCCACCTGCTTTGCATAGAACTGCCGTTCATAGAGAGCCGGGGATAGGTACCCCAGCCGTGCTTGCCGTCTTTGGCGATTGTAGA
>VGSD01000044.1 GCA_016875155.1 Deltaproteobacteria bacterium
TCCCTCTCATCAAACGGTATGGAAATCAGTTGATCACACTCACTGGAAGCAGAAAATCGACCCTCGCCAAGGCTGGAGATATCTCCCTTGATATTCAGGTCAAAGAAGAGGCCTGCCCATTGGGCCTGGCACCAACAGCAAGCACCACAGCGACCCTTGCCATCGGGGATGCTCTGGCAGTGGCCCTGATGATGAAGCGGGGATTTAAGAAAGAGGATTTTGCCCTTCTTCATCCTGGAGGAGCATTGGGAAAGAGGCTTCTCATGCGGGTGGAGGAATTGATGCATTCAGGAGAAACCATTCCAAGTGTATCCGAGAAGATCTTGATGAAGGAAGTTATTTTTGAGATTTCATCGAAACGACTAGGCGTCACCGGTGTCTGCAACGAGAAGGGAGAGTTGGTCGGTGTGATTACGGACGGAGACCTGAGACGAGCCATTGAGAAATATTCGGACCTCCTCCAGAGAACAGCATCAGAAGTCATGACCAGAAACCCGAAATGGATTGAAAAAGATGGACTTGCTGCTAAGGCTGTAC
Source organism: Deltaproteobacteria bacterium (assembly GCA_016875155.1). The sequence continues at coordinate 538 of VGSD01000044.1, forward strand.
AGAAGATGGAGGAATATTCCATCACCTCTCTTTTCGTGTTTAATAAGGCCGGGGACAGGATTCCGGTTGGGATCATTCATCTCCATGACCTCTTAAAGGCTGGAGTGGTTTAGTCGAGTAGTCTTGTAGTCTATTAGTCTACAAAATTTTAGGCTTTGACGATGGGACTATGCGACGATCAGACTAAACGACTATTAAGATATGGCGATGATATTGAAAAAGACGAAAATTGCAATCATGCTTTCGATCCTGTTGATTGGGGGGATCGCCCTGGTTAGCCTCTGGGTAAACCTCGTGGAGAGAAATAAGGCTGTGGAAGAAGCTGAGAAGGTTCCCGCGATTTCGACGGAGGGTGCCGACCAGCGGTTAGAAAAAATCCGGCTGGTGGAAGAAAAACATGGCAAGAAAACATGGGAACTTGAGGCCAAAGCCATTCATCACTATCAGAGTGAAAACATCCTCCTATTAGAGGATGTCAAGGTCATCTATTATGCGAAAGATGGCCATTCGTTCACCATTACCGGGCATCAGGGCAAGGTCCATCAGGCCTCAAAAGATATGGAACTGACCGGAAATGTGCTTCTCACTTCGACGGATGGATACCGGTTGAAGACGCAATCCATATCCTACCGGCATGGAAGCAAACAAGCGAAGACTCCCGATCCGGTGGAATTCGAGGGAGAACAGATTCGCTTGACCGGGAAAGGGATGCTGATCGATATAGAGGCCAAGACCTTTAAGGTGCTCAGCCAGGTGAAGACACTGTGGAAGGGGGGAAGGAGAGGATGAGACCTGTCAAATGGGTAGGGTTTCTCTGCGTTCTTTCTCTTCTCATCCTCTTTTTTGCATCTGGAGAGGCACAGGAAAAGAAGGCTGGTTTTGCAAAAGGGTTCGGTTTTACGAGTTCCCGTTCTCCCATTGAGATTATCTCCGATTCCGTCGAGGGAGATCAAAAGCAGAACCGGGTGACATTTAAGGGAAATGTCGTAGCCAAACAGGAAGAGGCAACCCTTCACGCCAACACCGTGGTCGTCCATTACGATTCCGAAATGAAGAAGATGAAAGAGATCATCGCCACAGGGAATGTCAGAATCGTTCATATGGATCGCCGTGCGACTGGCCAGAAGGTCACCTTCTATCAGAGTGAAAATAAGATCGTTCTGGAAGGGGATGCCGTGATTCGCGAAGGAGATAATGTCGTCCGGGGAGAACGGGTCGTCTACCTGGTTGATGAGGAAAGAAGCTATGTGGAAGGAGGAAAGGGAGGCAGAGTCAGCACCACCATCACCCCCTCCTCAAGAGAAGAGAGGAAGAAATAGGTTAGTCGCATAGTCAGATCGTCACATTGTTTAATAGTCAAATACAACATAATTCAAGACTATATGACTATAAGACGATAAGACTAAGAGACTATCAAAAAGACCATGTCTCATCTCAGATGTGAACAACTCACGAAATCGTTTCATCGCCGAAAGGTCGTCGATCAGGTCAGCGTCGAGATCGAGGGAGGCGAGGTGGTGGGATTGTTGGGGCCCAATGGTGCTGGTAAGACCACCATCTTCTATATGATCGTTGGGTTGCTTCACCCCAATGGAGGGAAGATCTATCTCAATGGAGAAGAGATCACTGTCCTTCCCATGTATCTACGGGCAAGGAAGGGAATCGGTTACCTTCCACAGGAGCCTTCTGTCTTTAGAAAGTTGACCGTCGAAGGAAATTTGATGGCGATTCTGGAAACCCTTCCCCTATCCAGCGAGGAGAAACAAGACCAGTTGGAGGTCCTTTTGAATGAATTGGGACTCTCCTCCCTTCGAAAACAGAAAGCCTACAGCCTTTCAGGAGGAGAGCGGAGGAGGGTGGAGATTACACGGGCTCTGGTTTTATCCCCCTCTTTCATCCTACTGGATGAACCTTTTGCGGGGATTGATCCCATTGCCGTTCTGGATATTCAGGCCATTGTCCGTCAATTGAAATCGAAGGGTATTGGAATTATAATTACGGATCATAATGTTCGGGAAACACTGGGAGTCTGCGACCGCGCCTATATTCTGAACGAAGGCAACCTGTTGGAGACAGGAACTCCGGAGGAGATTGCACGAAGCCCGAAGGCTAAAAAAATCTACCTCGGAGATGGATTTCGTTTGGATGAAAGACAGCGAAGTAAGAAAGAGGAGGTAAAAGAGACAGGGAAAGAAAGCCCCGGTCCTTTATTTGAGTGAGATGGCATTAGAGCTAAAACAGGCACCCAAACTCGTTCAACAACTGGTGATCACCCCTCAACTCCAGCAGGCGATCAAACTTCTTCAGTTGACACGGCTGGAACTGGTGGAGATGATCAGTCAGGAGATGAAGGAGAATCCCCTTCTCGAAGAACTCGAGGATGGAAAGGAATCGATCGATGAAGAAGAGCGGGCGACCGAGGAGAAAACCGAAGAACCGGCTCCCAGCACCGATCGTACCACCGAAGTAAAAGGCGAAGGGGAGGGGGCCACAGAATTCGATTGGGAAAATTATCTTGAAAATTATAACCTCTCTGCTCCCACCCGGCAGATCGAACAGGACGGAGAGGAGAGACCCTCGTTTGAAAATTTCCTGACCAAAGCCACCACCCTTTTTGACCATCTCCGCTGGCAACTCCAACTTTCAAATTTGACTGAAGAGGAAAAGCATGCAGGGACATGGATCATTGGAAATCTGGATGAAGATGGATATTTAAAGGTTTCGCTGGAGGAGGTCAGTGCAGAAGTGAATCTTCCGCCTGAGACGGTAGAGAGAGTTCTTCAAACGATACAACAGTTTGATCCGGTTGGTGTGGCGGCAAGAGATTTGAAAGAATGCCTTCTCATCCAACTGAGCCAGTTACCCAACCGGGATTCCATTGCAGAAAAGATTGTTCAGGAACATCTCTCCCTGTTAAAAAACCGGAACTATCCGGCGATCGCTAAACGATTGGGCGTGTCCATCGAAAGGGTGAACCGAGCCGCTGCCCTCATCTCCAGGCTGGAACCCAAACCAGGAAGGGCTTACGGAGGCGACCTCGCCCAGGAGATCGTTCCCGATGTCTATGTCTATAAGGTGGAGGGGGAGTATGTTGTTTCTCTCAATGATGAAGGATTTCCCCGATTGAGAGTCAATTCTTATTACCGCCGAATTCTCACTGAAGGATCTCATGGTCAATCGGAGGATCGCAAATATATTCAGGAGAAACTGCGATCTGCACTCTGGTTGATCCGGAGCATTGATCAGCGCCAGAGGACGATCTACAAGGTGGCTAAAAGCATTGTCCAGTTTCAAAGGGACTTTCTGGATCAAGGGGTTCAGTATCTCAAGCCCCTGGTGCTTCGGGATGTGGCGGAGGACATTCAGATGCATGAGTCCACCATCAGCCGGGTGACCAATAACAAATATATGCATACCCCTCAGGGTATTTTTGAGTTAAAGTATTTCTTCAATGCTGGCATTCCTGCGATCCAGGGAGATGCCATGGCCTCTGAAAGCGTCAAGAATTTACTGAGGGAGATCATCGTCAAGGAGAATCCAAAGAAGCCTTACAGCGATGAGAAACTGGCCCAGATGCTGAAAGAGAGAAATATCCATATCGCCCGGAGGACCATTTCGAAATACCGGGAGATGATGAAAATCCTATCCTCCAGTGAGCGGAGGAAAGTCGTTTAAGAAACGAGTAGCGAAGGACGAAATCCAAAGTGGTTTAAACTCTAAACACTAAACTCTAAATCCTAAACAAACTCAAAACTCAAAAGATTAAATGGTTTTAAGTTTGTGGTTTGGAGATTTAAACTTGTTTATAGTTTTGAGTTTAGAGTTTGATTCCTTGTAAGGAGGTTGTGGATGCAGATTGCTGTGACGTTTCGACATATGGAAGCTGAGGAAGGGATAAAGGAATATGTGAAGGAAAAAGTTTTAAGGTTGAAGAAATTTATTGAAAACCCAAGAGAAGCTCACGTTGTTCTTTCAGTTGAGAAGTTCCGTTATTCTGCGGAATTGACGATCGTCAGAGATGGAGTGACGCTCAATAGTGAGGGGAGAGATCGAGACCTTTATGCAGCCGTTGATCAGATGGCCGATAAGATGGATCGTCAGATCCGTGAACGGCGGGACAAGGTGAGACGAAAGAGGGGAAATCCCCATCCTCCGGAAATTGGCATGAGTGTGAAAGAGGGGGTATTGAGAAAGGGCAGGACGGCAGCAATGTCCTCACTGATTCAGAGGAGACATATTCCTGCTAAACCGATGTCACTCGAAGAGGCGATGGCTCAGTTGAAACTTTCAGGAGAGGACGCCCTTTTCTTTATCAATTCGAGCTCTGGAGAGATGAACGCCCTCCATCGAAAAAATGGAGGCTATGAGTGGATGGAACCTTCTCCCGAATAGGAAATAGCTGAACCCCGTTAGAAATTTGGAAGGAGCATTTGGTTCCCGAAGAACTATCCCAACTTCCAATCCCTCAGCAGAGGAGTTGGGGATTATTTTTAACGGGGTGAAGAGAAAGAAATGAAACTACTGAACTTCTTAAAAGAGGAATGGATCGTTCCGGAGCTGAGTGGAACGGATAAGCCCGCTATCCTGAAAGAATTATCTCAGGTCCTGACGAAACCATGCAAAGCGACTTCCTCTGATGAACTCGTCAAGGTTTTACTCGAGCGGGAGAAGTTAGGGTCAACCGGAATCGGAGAGGGGATTGCCATACCTCATGGCCGCTTGAAGAAGTTGAATCAGTTTTTCATCTCCTTTGGCCGTTCAACTCGCGGCGTGGACTTCGACTCCATCGATCAGAAACCCTGTCAACTCTTCTTTATGGTGATGGCTCCGGAGAATTCAGCCGTGGAAAATCTCAACCTGTTAGGCCGGATTGCGAGACTCTTGAAAGACTCCTCCTTCAAGAAAAAGTTGATGGGCGCTAAAACTCAGAAGGAGATCTTCGAGATCATCTCCGAAGAAGATGAGAAGTATTAGAAATATATGAATTTCGTCCAAAGGCAATCCCGGATTTAGCGGGACCCATATCGTTAAATTGAAATTGACGGTTGTCGTTGTCGAAGCTCGTATCGAGGCTCGTATCTCGATGAGGGATATTCGAGATTCAAGTTTCGAGCTTCGTGCTTCGATACCAGCCTCGTCACCTTAAAACGAGATTCATAAACATAGCCGTCCATTTTTTATACTTGGCATTGGGATAGAACATGGGCAGCCTTCTGATTCAAGAGCTTGAGCAAGATAGAGAGTTCCATCTCGGCTTGACCCTAAAGGCTGGACGAAAGGGGTTGAAGAAGAGGATTACCCATCCTCAGGTTCAAAAGATGGGGTTGGCCATGACGGGCTTCACCCGATATATCCATCCTGAACGCCTTCAGGTCATTGGAAATACTGAGGTTGCTTACCTTCGAACCCTTGCCCCCGAGCTCCAGGAAAAGGTCATCCGGGAGATATGTAGCCTGGATCTGTCCTGTCTGGTGGTCACAAACAATCTTGATATCCCGGAAATTCTCCTCCGGGAGGCGGATGATAAGGGGATTCCACTCTTCCTGACCAGCTTCAACTCTACTGATTTTATCGAACGGATCACCAAATGCCTGGAGGAGAAACTGGCATTAACCCATAGCCTCCACGGTGTGCTCATAGACGTTTTCGGGGTCGGCGTGCTCATCCTCGGCAAAAGCGGCATCGGAAAGAGTGAATGCGCTCTGGATCTCATTCTCCGGGGCCACCGGTTGGTGGCGGATGATATGGTTTATATTAAGAAGCAGTCCCCGAATGTCCTCATCGGAAGCGGATTTGAAGTCATCCAGCACCACATGGAGGTTCGGGGGCTTGGAATTATTAATGTCCGGAGCCTTTTCGGCGTAGAAGCCATCCGGGAGAGGAAAAAGGTTGAACTCGTTCTTGAACTGGTGGAATGGGATACCCATCAGGAGTATGACCGCCTCGGGTTTGAAGAAGAGAAATACGATATTTTAGGGGTTGAACTCCCCATGTTGAGAATTCCCGTCACCCCTGCCCGGAATTTGACGACGATCATCGAAGTCGCCGCACGCAATCACCACCTCAAGGTGATGGGATTTGATTCAGCGCTGGAATTTGAGAAAAAGCTCCTTCGGAGGATGGAGGAGAAGGGGGAAAATAAACTTGAAGTCGAGGGTGAAGTGGAGTGAAAAATCTCCGGATTATTCTCATCAGCGGTCTTTCGGGATCAGGGAAAACGACGGCTGTTAAAGCTTTAGAAGATATCGGTTTCTACTGCGTAGATAATCTTCCTATCCTTCTTTTGCCAAAATTTCTCGAACTCTGCGGGCAGTCCGGCGGAAAGATTTCCAGGGTGGCTGTGGTCGAAGATATCCGTGAGGCAGACTCCCGTCCGGCTTCCGGTCAGGAAGAGGCCGATTTCTTCGAGGTTTCGAGGCGGATCATCGAAGGCCTTCGGAAGGAAGGGTACCCCATCGAAATTATCTTTCTGGACTCCTCTGACCCCGTCCTGATGAGGCGATTCAGTGAGACAAGGCGTCAACATCCCCTTGCTCTGGGAGGATCCATTCTAGAAGGAATTCGGATGGAACGGGAGCGCCTAGAGGGAATACGGGATATGGCCAACCAGGTCATCGATACCTCTCAGTATAATGTCCATGAACTGAAGGAAAAAATACAGCAGTATGCCCAGGAAGGCTCAGGGGGAGGGCATCTGACAATAACCCTCCTTTCATTCGGGTACAGTTTCGGAGTTCCTTATGAGGCGGATCTGCTGTTCGATGTCCGTTTTTTACCCAATCCTTATTTTGTGGAAGAATTGAAGCATCTGAAAGGGGATCATCCCAGCGTGGCAGAATATCTTCTGCAGTGGGAGGAGACAAAGGAATTTCTGAACCGGACCCAGGATTTCATCGGTTTTCTCCTCCCTTTCTATCTAAGGGAGAGGAGAACCCATTTAACGATTGCGGTGGGGTGCACCGGCGGAAGACATCGATCCATCGTCATCGTCAACCAGTTGGTTGAGATGTTGCGGGATAAGATGGCGAAGCAGGGTGTCTTTTTATCCGTGCGTCACCGGGACGCAGAGAGAGGGTGAGCGAGATGGTGGGAGTCATTGTGGTTACGCATTGCCGTCTGGGAGAAGAAATGATCGCTGCCGCCCAGCTTGTGGTGGGAGAGGAATTAAGGCAGTTTCAGCCTGTCTCCATTGATCCCAAAGAGGGGTCGGAGGAAATCCGGGACAAGATCATTGCCGCCATACGGAAGGTGGAGGGAGGGCAGGGGATATTAATCCTGACGGATATGTATGGAGGAACGCCGTCCAACATCAGCCTCTCCTTTCTGGAAGAGAAGAAGATTGAGGTGATTACAGGGGTCAACCTTCCGATGTTGCTCAAACTGGCGACCTACCAGGACAACATGGATCTTGAATCACTCGCCGCTTTCATCACCGATTATGGGCAGAGAAATATCAATCTGGCGAGCGAGGTGCTTAAAAAACGGGTGGAGAAAAAGTAAGCAGCGACTCATCCCGCCAGGCTGGAGATTGATAAAATATCTAATCGAATGGATCGAGCGAAGAGATGGAAATTCAGACCTTTACCATTAAGAACAAATTGGGACTCCATGCAAGGGCAGCCGCCCTTTTGGTCAAAACAGCCAACCGGTTTGTCTCGGAGGTGAGCATTGAGAAGGATGGATTGGAAGTGAATGCAAAGTCCATCATGGGAATCCTGATGTTAGCCGCCACCAAAGGGATGCGGATCACACTCAAGGCAGAGGGAAAAGACGCAGGGCTGGCGATTCAGGCTCTTGGAAAACTGTTTGAAAATAAATTCGGTGAGGAATGAGGATGGCGGTTCAGCAGCAGATTAACAAAATCCTTCATGGCATTGGCGCTTCTCCGGGGATTGTTACCGGAAGGGCCTATCTAGTCGAACGGTTTAAAGTCCGCATGCCTGAAAAGAAGATTGATCCCTCCAAGGTGGATGAGGAGGTACAGCGGTTTTACCGTGCGATTGAAGAGTCCAGGAGCCAGTTGCAAGAGGTCAAGGAGAAGATTCTGGATCCTACGGTGAGGCAACATGCTTTCATCCTGGATGTCCACCTGATGATCCTAGACGATCAAATGCTAATCCAGAACACGGTGGACCATATCCGGAAGAAAAAGATCAATTCGGAGTGGGCCCTTGATCTTACCCTTGAAAAACTGGATTCCGCCTTTAAAACCATTGAGGACGAATATCTGAGAGAGCGGAGAAGTGATCTCCACTATGTTACAGCGAGGATCTTCCGGAACCTCATGGGAAAGAAACATGATGACATCACCAAGATCAAAGGGAAGGTCATCATTGTGGCCCATGATCTTTCACCTGCCGATACCCTCCAGATCCGATTGGACCAGGTGGCTGGTTTTTTGACGGACATTGGCGGAAAGGTTTCTCATACTGCCATTCTCGCCCGATCTCTTGGAATTCCCGCCGTCGTCGGATTGGAGACAGCCACCTCCCTGATCAATGGGGGAGACCTGTTGATCATCGATGGAGAGGCAGGAGGGGTGGTGATCAATCCGACCGAGGAAGTCTCCGAATCCTTTGTGGAGAAGAGGAAACGGGTTCGATTGCTTGAGCGGGAAGTCCTGAAATATGCCTCCCTGCCAGCGGAGACGAGGGATGGGGTCCGGATTCATTTTCAGGCTAACATTGAGATGGTGGAAGAGATCCCTTCGGCCAAGAGCCATGGCGCAGAAGGGGTCGGACTCTACCGGACTGAAATTCTCTACCTCAACCGGAAGGATCTGCCCAGTGAAGAAGAGCATTATCAAACGTATCGAAAACTGGTAGAGAACATTTCTCCCGGAGTCGCTACGATCCGCACGCTGGATATCGGAGGCGATAAGTTTCTGGATGGTTATTCAAAGAACAATGAGATGAACCCCGCGATGGGGCTGAGAGCCATTCGGTTCTGCATCAAAGAGACCGATATCTTTAAGGAGCAGTTAAAAGGGATTCTACGCGCCAGCGTTCACGGAAAGCTAAGGATCCTCTTCCCGATGATCTCCGGCATTGAAGAGATCCGGAGAGCGAAAACCCTGCTGGAAGAGGCGAAGAAAGGGCTGACTCGTGCCAAGATTCCTTTTGACCGGTCCATCAAGATCGGGGCAATGATCGAAATCCCCTCTGCTTCGATGACAGCAGATATTTTAGCTCGCGAAGTCGATTTCTTCAGTATTGGGACGAACGATCTTATCCAGTATGCCCTAGCTGTTGACCGGATCAATGAACATGTCTCCTATCTTTATGAACCTCTTCACCCCGCCATTTTGAGAATTGTCCGGAGCGTGGTCCATTCTGCACAAAATGCCGGCATTCCAGTGGCCATTTGCGGGGAGATGGCTTCAGAGCCTGCTTATGTGTTAGTCTTGTTAGGTTTGGGCCTGCAGGAGTTCAGCATGAACCCGATCGCCATTCCAAAGGTGAAGAAGGTCCTTCGCCTGGCGAGGGCAGAAGAGACGAGGCTCATGGCAGAGAAACTATTCCAATTCTCCACGGCCGTGGAGATCAAGCGATATGTCCGGAAATGGATGGCTGAGATGTTTCCGGAGGATTTTGGTAAATCGATTGCAGAGGAATTAAAAGCATAAAATCATAAGGAGGAAAGCGTTATGTCCATGACCGATTTTTTATTTACATCTGAATCCGTCACCGAGGGACACCCGGATAAAGTGGCGGACCAAATTTCCGATTCCATTCTGGACGCCATCATCGCACAGGATCCCAATGCACGGGTAGCCTGTGAGACCATGGTGACCACGGGAATGGCAATCATTGCAGGCGAGATTTCAACTTCCTGTTATGTCCATATGCCGAAGATCGTCCGAGAGACGATCAAAGAGATCGGCTATAATGATTCGGCCATGGGGTTTGACTGGGAGACCTGCGCTGTCCTTACGTCGATCGATGAGCAATCGCCCGATATCTCCCGAGGGGTTAAAGAGAAGAAGGGTCATGAACAGGGGGCAGGAGATCAGGGATTGATGTTCGGTTATGCCTGTGATGAGACTCCGGAATTGATGCCCATGCCCATCGTCTATGCCCATCGGCTGACCCGTCGTCTGGCTGAAGTGCGAAAGAAAAACATCCTTGATTTTTTAAGGCCGGATGGAAAATCCCAGGTGACACTTCAATATATCAATGGGAAACCTGTTCGTGTTGATTCTGTTGTCATCGCAGCACAACATTCAGACAAAGTGGCTTATGAAACGCTGAAGGAGGGGATTATCGAAGAAGTGATCCTAAAAATTATTCCTGAAAAACTTCGCGATAAAAATACAAAGTATTATATCAATACCACCGGCCGGTTCGTCCATGGAGGCCCCAAGGCGGACTGCGGCTTAACCGGTAGAAAGATCATCGTCGATACCTATGGGGGCGTTGGAAGCCATGGAGGGGGCTGTTTTTCGGGGAAAGATCCGTCCAAGATGGATCGAAGCGCTTCCTATATGGCGAGACATATTGCAAAGAATATCGTTGCGGCAGGCCTCGCCACAAAATGTGAAGTCCAGATTGCCTATTCGATCGGGAAGGCTGAACCTGTTTCTCTCATGATTGATACCTCAGGGACTTCAAAAATTCCTCCGGATCAGATTGCCAAGCTTATCCGAGAGTATTTTGATTTAAAGCCAAGAGCTATCATCGATTATCTTGACCTCCGTAAACCTGTTTATAAGCGGACTGCCTGTTATGGACATTTTGGTCGAAATGAACCCGGATTTACCTGGGAGAAGGCCAACATGGCAGCAGAGCTGAAGAAGGCGGCAAAACTCTAAAAAAAAAGGGGTTCAAGGGGTCCAGGATTCAAGGGGTCAAGTTAAAAGCTTCTAACAATTTTAAAGATAGACCTTTCCTTGAACCCATGAACCCTCGAATCCTTGAACCCTTAATTTGAATC
>VGSD01000045.1 GCA_016875155.1 Deltaproteobacteria bacterium
GGGGGAATCACCTGCAATCCGAAAGGGATGTCCGAGGCTGAGAAACAGCGTTTGGCTCGTGCCTATATTCGTGCGGTTGCGCCGATTCTATCCATCTCAAAAGATGTTCCTGCTCCGGATGTCTATACGACACCACAGATCATGGCTTGGATGATGGATGAATATGAAACGATCGTGGGACATCATCATCCCGGTGTGATTACAGGAAAACCAATTCCCCTTGGAGGGTCTGAAGGTCGGGGAGACGCAACCGCAAGGGGTGGCGTTTATGTCACACAGGAAGCAGCCAAAGCCTTAAATATCGATCTTCAGGGAAAAACCATGGCCATTCAGGGGTTTGGCAATGCAGGTCAATATGCCGCTCTCCTCGGAGCCGATATTCTCGGGCTAAAACTGGTTGCGGCTTCGGATTCCAAAGGGGGCATCTATAATGCCAAAGGGTTAGACCCTAAAAAAGTGGTGGACCACAAATTAAGAACGGGCAGCCTGGAAAGATTTCCGGAAGCCGAGAAGATAACCAATGAAGAACTCCTGGAGCTGGACGTCACGGTTCTTTTCCCATCTGCCCTTGAAAACGTAATTACAACGGAGAATGCAAATCGAATCAAATGTAAGATCTCCTGTGAACTCGCCAATGGACCTTCAACACCGGAGGCTGATGAAATTCTCCATCAGAACAATGTCTTTGTCCTTCCCGATTTTCTGGCCAATGCAGGAGGGGTCACTGTATCCTATTTTGAGCAAGTTCAAAATGCCTATAATTTTTACTGGCCATTAACGGAGGTCCACGAAAGGCTCAATGAAAAAATGTCCCGGGCATTTCACGGAGTCTACCAGATGTATTTAAGGGAGAAGGTTGATATGAGACAGGCCGCCTATCTCGTTTCAGTGGCAAGGGTGGCAGAAGCCTGCAAGTTGCGGGGATGGGTTTGATGAACAGGTGAATAAAAATTGTGGAAGGGCGCATGCCAATGGGGATACCCAGGAAATGGGTTGTCCCCATTTTTTTATGATGTGATGACTTCCCAAGTCTGATGTTTTCGTATATGATAGGACTAAAAAATGAGTTCGGAGTATTCAGTTAGGAGTTCGGAGACGAAAAATGAATTGAAACCTGATATTTCAGATGACTGACTCCGAACTCCTAACTCTGAACACCGAACTTATAAAGGAGGTGGCATGCGGACATTGAGAATTGGGCTCTGCCAGATCAATACGACCGTAGGGGATATCGCAGGCAATACTAAAAAAATCCTCGATTACATGGCCAGAGGAAAGAAGATGGGGGCAGACCTCCTGGTCTTTCCGGAGATGGCAGTCACAGGCTACCCTCCCGAGGACCTCCTCTTCATGCCGAAGTTTATTGAGGCCAACCTGAAAGCGATCAAAGAGATTGCAAGAACCACCTTATCGATCACAGCCATTGTCGGATTTGTTCATAAAGATGGCGATATCTATAACTCCGCAGCCCTTCTTCATTATGGCAGATTGATCGATGTCTATTCTAAGGTCTATCTTCCTAACTACGGGGTCTTTGATGAGTTACGATATTTTCACCCCGGAAAAGAAAATTTCATCTTTACTCTTCAATCCATCCCTATCGGCATCAGCATCTGTGAAGACCTCTGGTATCCAGGAGATCCCATCCGCACTCAAGCCCTCTACGGAGGAGCAGAACTGATGATCAATATCTCCTCATCGCCTTATCATTCGGGAAAGACGGCATCTCGTGAAAAGCTGATCTCCACCAGAGCCTCTGACAATGTGGCCATTGTTGCCTATTGCAATCTGGTGGGAGGCCAGGATGAATTGGTCTTCGATGGCGGCAGTATGGTGTTTGATCAAAAAGGGGAATTGCTCGTTCGGGGAAAACAGTTTGAAGAGGACTTGGTTCTCGCGGACCTCGACCTGGAAGCGGTCTTTCGGATTAGACTCCATGACCCCCGAATCAGAAGAGAGAAATTGACCGAGGAGGAAAAAGGAATAAAAAAGATTGACCTGCCACATCGAGTCCGTTCAGCAGAAAAAAGGCCGCCTATTCCGGCAAGGGATTCAAAGCCATTGGATCACCTCGCTGAAATCTATTCTGCTCTGGTCCTTGGGACAGGAGACTATATTAGAAAAAATGGATTCCAGAAGGTCTTGATTGGTCTCAGTGGCGGAATTGATTCTGCTTTAACTGCTACCATCGCAGTGGATGCATTAGGAAAGAAATCAGTGGTGGGAGTAGCGATGCCATCCCAGTATTCCTCCAAAGCCTCCCTGGATGATGCAAAACTTCTGGCAAAAAATCTCGGCATTCAATTCCTCACGATCCCCATTGAGGAGGTCTTTGAGGCCTATCTTAAAACGCTCTCCTCAGCGTTTAAAAAACTAAAACCGGATGCAGCCGAAGAGAATATTCAAGCCCGGATTCGTGGAAATATCCTGATGGCCCTTTCTAATAAGTTCGGCTGGCTCGTCCTGACCACCGGAAACAAGAGTGAGATGAGCGTGGGTTACTGCACCCTTTATGGAGATATGGCGGGTGGGTATGCCGTCCTGAAAGATGTCCCAAAGACTCTGGTCTACGAATTAGCGAACTACAAGAATAAAAAAGAAGGAAAAGCCATCATCCCTAAGAATGTCTTCCAAAAACCCCCTTCTGCGGAACTGAGGCCAAATCAGAAGGATCAAGATTCCCTCCCACCCTACCCTGTCCTCGACCCAATTCTACAGTCTTATGTGGAAGAGGACAAAGGGGTTAATGAGATTTCGAAAATGGGTTTTAGGGAGGCGATGATTAAAGAAGTGATCAATATGGTTGACCAAAATGAGTATAAACGGAGGCAGAGCCCGCCGGGTGTCAAGATCACCCACCGTGCCCTCGGAAAAGACCGAAGATTACCCGTCACCAACAAGTATCGGAATTTTTAGGTTCCCTTCTTTTCAAAATCTTCAGGAGGGTTCAGCTATGGGAAAAGAGAAGTATTTTGAACAGATAAGGCAAGTGACTAACCACTGCCCATACTACCGACTTTTGGGAATGGAAGTCATCGAAATGAAGGAAGGGGAATCTAAAATCCAGATGCCATTCAAACAGGATTTGACACATCCTTATGGAATTGTGCATGGAGGGGCGATCGCATCTCTTGCCGATTCGAGTGTGGCCATGGCTCTGATTAGCCTGGTAGACCTAAGGGATAGAATCACCACGATTGAATTCAAAATCAATTTTTTTACACCCATAAGCAAGGGAAACCTAGAAGCACATGCGAAGATCATTCATAAAGGCTCTAAGACAGCTGTTGGAGATGTTGAGGTCAAAAATGAGGAAGGGAAACTGGTAGCCAAAGTAATCGCCACTTATAGCATCAGAAGAGTTGATTAGAATGAGAGAGGATTGGATTTAGGTCTTGCATTCGCAAATTATAAAAATTGTTTTTTGAAATGTTATATGGCAACAATTGGCCTAAGATTACTGGATAGCGGCCATTTCAACTCATTTACCTTAATTCGTGCTATTCGTTTTTCCTCCCAAAACTTCGTTGTCCTCGTTTCAGGAATATGTTAAGATTTTTCAAAGAGATGTGATAAATTACACGAATGATGACGAATGTCACGAATAAACCCATTCGAGTTATTCGCTAACATTCGTGCCATTCGTTTCTTTTAAGAAATTCAGGGGGAAGCGTCTGTGGCGAATGAAGATCTCTCAAAGTTGAGGATCGAAAAGACAAAGGCCATCTCGCGGCCTCGAAGACGGCGAAAGATTGTCTTCTGGGTTCTCCTTGCCGTTGCCATCATCCTGTCAGGGTTCCTCTATATTCAGGGAATTTTCACACCTCCCATTGATGTCCAGATCGTAACCGTCAGCCAGATTTACCCTTCTCAAACCCTAATCGTTCTCAATGCAAGCGGTTACGTCGTCCCCCAGCGTAAATCCGCTCTTGCCTCAAAAGTAACAGGCCGCCTCATCTGGCTTGGGGTTGAAGAGGGAAACCGGGTCAAACAAGATCAGATCGTTGCCCGCCTTGAAAGTCAGGATGTCACTGCCGCAAAAGATCTGGCAGAAGCCAATGTAAATGCGGCCCGTTATAACATTGAACTGGCCCGAGCAGAACTCCGGGAAGCAACCCTCAATTTGGAACGGAATAAAGCCCTTCTGGCAAAGGGATATGTGGCCAAATCGGTCTATGACTCTGCCCTTGCCCGTTATGAGAAGGCAGTTGCAGCAGTCGAGGCTTCAGAAGCCAGCCTGAAGGCAAGCCTTGCATCATTGGAAGCAGCCAAAATCAACCTTGAATATACCTTGATCCGGGCACCCTTTGACGCTGTGGTGTTGACCAAAAATGCAGATGTGGGTGATATCGTCACTCCCATCGGTGCGGCAGCCAATGCCAAATCGGCTGTTATTACGATTGCTGATATGAATTCCCTTCAGGTGGAAGCAGACGTCTCGGAATCCAACCTTAATAAGATTAAAGTTGGGCAACCCTGTGAGATTCAGCTCGATGCCCTGCCCGGTGAGCGTTTCCGTGGCGCCATCCATATGATCGTACCCACAGCTGACCGCACCAAGGCTACGGTGATGGTCAAAATCCGTTTCCTCGATAAAGATAACCGGGTGCTACCGGAGATGAGTGCGAAGGTGGCTTTTCTCTCAAGACCGTCTAAACCCGAAGAACAGAAACCTCGTATGGCGATCAACCAGTCATCCATTGTAAACAGAAAAGGGAGCGACAAAGTTTTCCTGATTAAGGAAAACAAGGTGATCGAAATCCCAGTCAACCTTGGAGTAAAGATCGGCGACATGGTCGAGGTTCTCAGTGGAATTAAAGTCGGAGACCAGATCATCCTCAATCCTCCCGAGCGGTTGAGAAACGGGCTCAAGATAAAAGCAGTGGAGAAGTAAATAATAACCAATCACCAAGCACCAATAACCAGATAAATTCCAATAACCAATAGCCAAAATACATTGATCTCTGTTTGGTGTTTGTAATTTGGTGTTTGGTTATTATTTGGTTATTGAGATTTGGTTATTGGTGATTATTTGGTGTTTGGAATTTGGTTATTGGTGATTGTCATTTTATGGCCGCTATCGTTGAAATCATCAATGTGAGCAAGTCCTACCGCAGGGGAAGCCGGATGATCCCCGTGCTGGTCGATATCAACCTCAACATCGAAGAAGGTGAATTCCTGGCCCTGATGGGGCCCTCCGGCTCCGGGAAAAGCACGCTCCTCAACCTGATTGCCGCCCTTGATCAGGCTGATAGCGGAGCCATTCGGGTCGGTGGAGTTGACATCACCACCCTCTCCGAAAATGAACTGGCGGAGTGGCGAGCTCTGAACGTCGGATTCATCTTCCAATTCTACAACCTGATTCCGGTCTTGACAGCCTTTGAAAATGTGGAACTGCCCCTTCTTCTCACCGGACTTTCACGAAAGGAACGAAGCGAGCATGTGGAGACAGCGCTTCGGGTTGTCAATTTAGAGGCAAGAATGGATCACTATCCATCTCAACTCTCAGGCGGCGAGCAGCAGAGAGTCGCCATTGCTCGAGCCATTGTGACCGATCCCACCATCCTCGTCGCAGACGAACCCACCGGCGACCTGGATAAAGTGGCCGCCAGAGAGATCCTCGATTTGATGGACCAGCTTAATCGTCAATCCCGGAAAACGATCATCATGGTGACTCACGACCCAAGGGCTGCTGAAAAAGCACGAGTCATCAGACGGCTGGAAAAAGGGTTTCTCGACAATGTTCATTCTCAAGATCCTCATTAGAAATGCCTTTCGCCACAAACTCCGGACCCTGTTGACCATCCTCGGCATCACCGTTGCCATTCTGGCCTTCGGCCTTCTCCGGACCTTCATCAATGCCTGGTACGGAGGGGTTGAAGCCTCTTCTGCCTCGCGCCTTGTCACGCGAAGTTCCATCTCCCTCATCTTCCACCTGCCCCTCTCCTACAAGGATAAAATCCGTCAGGTGGACGGAGTCAAAACCGTCTCCTGGGGCAACTGGTTTGGGGGAATCTATATCGATGAGAAGAACTTCTTCGCCAATTTTGGCGTGGATGCAAAGAGCTATCTCGAGCTCTATCCTGAATTCATTCTCACCCCTGAAGAAGAGAAATCCTTTTTCCGGGACCGGAAGGGTTTTGTGGCCGGCCAAAAACTGGCGAAGCGATTCGGCTGGAAGATCGGCGATACCGTTACGCTCAAGGGAACGATCTACCCGGGCAACTGGGATTTTGTCCTTCGCGGAATTTACCGCGGAAGAGATCAGACCATCGATGAGACCCAGTTCTTCTTCCACTGGGACTATATCAACGAAACAATGAAAAAGAGGGGCTCTCCACGCACCGACATGGTTGGATTTTATATGGTGGGGGTAACACGGCCTGACCGTGCAACCGAAGTCGCCCTGGTCATCGACAACCTCTTTAAGAATTCGATTGCGGAGACATTGACCGAGACGGAAAAGGCTTTCCAGCTCTCCTTCATCTCCATGTCCCAGACGATCATCATGGCCATCGAACTCGTCTCTTTCGTCGTCATCATCATCATCATCGCCGTCGTGGCCAATACGATGTCGATGACCTACCGGGAACGGATCGGCGAGTATGCGATTTTCAAAACACTGGGCTTCCGGGGCTTGCGCATTGCAGGGATGATCGTTGGAGAATCGATGGTCATCACCCTGATCGGAAGCTTTCTCGGGATCATCCTCACTTTTCCGGTCGCTGTCATCGTCGGAAAGATGTTGAGCAATTACTTCCCGGTCTTCAATGTGGCTGAGGAAGCGATCTATATGGATCTGGCCGCCTCCTTCGTCATCGGGCTTCTGGCGGCCATCGTTCCGACCTATCGTGCCATGCGGATTCGTATTGCGGATGGATTGAGGAGGATCGGTTAATTGGGCGTGCCACTCTCTTACAGCTTTCGTAACCTCTGGACGCGGAGGCTTACGACAATCCTGACCGCTTCGGGCATGGCCCTCGTCGTCTTCGTCTTTGCGGCCATGCTGATGTTAGCCCAGGGCTTGCAAAAAACTCTGGTGGAAACCGGCTCGAGTGACAATGTCGTCGTCATTCGAAAGGGTTCGGCAACCGAGGTCCAGAGCGGGATCGATCGTTACCAGACTTCCGTCGTAGAGACACAACCAGAAGTGGCCATCGGTGAGGACGGTCAACCCTTTCTTGCTAAAGAATCTGTCATTATCATCAGCCTCCGCAAACGGGGGACGAAACAGGAGAACTATATCACGATCCGAGGGATCGGGAAGAGTTCCCTGGCCCTGCGTCCTCAGGTGAGTTTGACGGAGGGACGGCTGCCAAGGTTTGGCTCGTCCGAACTCATCACGGGCCGAAGTGTGGCGGAACGTTTTGAAGGAAGCGGCCTGGGCGAGACGCTTCGCTTTGGATTGAGGGACTGGAAAGTGGTGGGGATTTTCGATGCCGGAAACACGGGATTCAATTCCGAGGTCTGGGTGGATGGGGATCAGCTGATGCAGACCTTCCGAAGGTATGCTTACTCTTCAATCATCTTTAAACTGCGAAACCCCTCCCAGTTTGAGGAGGTCAAGAAACGAATTGAGAACGACCCCCGTTTAACACTTGAGGCAAAACGGGAGAACCGCTACTATGCGGAACAATCGGAGATGATGGCAACCTTTCTCCGTATCCTTGGCACCTCTTTGACGATCATCTTTTCTCTTGGCGCAATTATCGGTGCCATGATCACCATGTATGCCGCTGTCTCTACTCGCACCGTTGAAATAGGCACCTTACGCGCCCTCGGTTTCAAGAGACTCAGCATTTTAAGTGCCTTCTTATTTGAGGCACTCTTTCTCGGTCTGATTGGTGGCTGTGTGGGGCTCTTCTTTGCCTCCTTTCTCCGGTTCCTTACGGTCTCCACAATGAACTTTCAAACCTTCTCGGAATTGGCCTTTGATTTCACCCTCTCATTTGACATTGCTTGGAAAGCGCTCGCCTTCTCCTTGATCATGGGCTTTGTAGGTGGCGTGCTGCCCGCGTTGAGAGCCGCGCGAATGAACATCGTTGAATCACTGCGGTCCACTTAATTGGACATGGGTATGTTCTATGAGGCTATCTGTTGATAGGAGGTATGGTTTTATGATTAAAAAAATGGTCGTTGTGGTAATATTGATTTTTGTCGCTTCGACGCCAGTCATTACCGCTGATATCGTCACATTTAAAAGTTCGGACACAACCGGGACCGGAACTCCATTGATGTTGGCGGGTAAGTTAACAAAGCCCCAAGGAAATGGGCCTTTTCCGGCTTTAGTTTGCCTCCACGGCTGTGGAGGTATTTCAAGGCGTGATAATCATTGGGTAGAAAGACTTTCAAGCTGGGGCTATGTCGCCCTGCAGGTCGATAGTTTTGGACCACGAGGTATGTCAAGTATCTGCACAAATACTAAACTTGTCCCTCCTGAAACCCGTGCACAGGATGCCCATGATGCAAAAGTTTTTCTCGCTGAGTTCCCTTTTGTCAATAAGGACAAAATTGCAGTGATGGGATGGTCGCACGGGGGGTGGACAACAATTCATGCAATAAGCCCTCAAATAACTATTGAAAATAAAGGCCATCCGTTCAGGGCAGCCATTGCTTTTTATCCGTATTGTGATCTTTCGCTTTCAAAATTAGATGGACCCCTCCTGATCCTGATCGGTGATTATGACGACTGGACCCCTGCACGAATGTGCTCCCAAATGATGGCTTTCAGAAAGGCTTCGGACAATGTCACCCTCAAGATTTACCCTAAAGCCTATCATGCTTTCGATGCAGAAGGAACAGATATGTATATACAGGGTTCTCGTGATCGTCACCGGCTCCTTTATAATCCCACGGCTGCATCTGATTCAATCATTCAGGTCAGGGACTTTTTAGAGAAACACCTGAAGAACAAATGAAATTTCAATGGACCTTTTCCAGAGATCCATTGCCCTTCTTTCTTTTCTGCCAGTAGAGGATCAAAAGAACCACCAGGACAATCCCACCCATATCGAGTAAAACATCTGTGATTGAGGCATCGCGATAAGGGATGAATATCTGATTCACCTCATCAAGGACCCCAACGAAAGTAGCAATCCCTCCAGGTAACAGGAGAGAAAGGGGCTTAAAAGAGGACGACGATTTAGCATGAGCCAGATTGGGAAGAAAGGCAAAGGTTAGGAGAACCATTAAAACACCATAGAGAGGGATATGGAGAAGACTATAGGGATTCCAGATTTGCTCCATAGATTGCTGTGTAATCAACCTGGGAAGTATAAAGATGCAGGATACATAGATTGCCGATAATATAAATAAGATTTGCTTTATCATCACAACTTGTTGATATTAAAAATTAAAATTGACTTCTAAATTTTCATATTCAAATCTTAATCATTGCTCATCTTTTTGTCATAATTTGACTGCTGCTGTCAATATCAATATTAACAAAAAGTAACATATGAAATTTATTAAAGAATTTTCTTGACTTTTGAAATGGAATGTGATAAAGATACCTCATGTTATTTTTTATACACATGTGGTAAATTAATTATTATGGCAGACTTGGTTAAAACGCTTTGGGAACTGATTCGCAAAGAGTCTTCTGTCAGGAGAGTGGCAAAGGAACTGGAGGTGGACCGCGCCAGTCTTTACCGATCCCTGAAGGAGGGAAATCATCCACGGATCGATACTGTTGTGAAAATTCTTGATCACCTGGGCTATGAGCTCAAAGTGGTGAAGGCAAATAAAAAAGCGAAAAAGGCATCAGAGAGTAAAGAACCACTAGTGACAGAAACGATTGATAATGGGAGAGGGGCCCAACAAGAAGCATCATAAGTTCATTCCATAAGGAGGGAACAGGATGATTACCTATAAAGTCTTTCTCAAGAACCGCGACTTTGAAAAAGAGGATCTCATCGGTGTACTGTTTGAGAGGAGAAATGATTTAAGGGGAAAGACACGGATCAAATCCGGGTTGGAATGGGCCGAGTTGTTTTTTGGGAATCTCGTGGGAGACAGGCGGGCGATCTTCATTGTCCCTCATGAGTTGAAACCAATGGACCTGCCAGAATTACTTTAATCCGTTGCCCAAACAGGAATCGCTCCATGCCCAGATTTCTGCAACAGGGATTTTTTTATGAATTTTTATGAAGGGTTTTGGCGGCAGCAAAAAAGTCGGGGCGAAAGTAGGAAATCGGATCTGTAACCCGGATTCGCCCCTGGGTGTAAGGTCTTCTCAGATGGGCAGTAATTTGAGTAGCCCTCTCGGGTTTCAAGCGTTCAGCATAATAGAGAAGTGATTTTGAAATCTCTTCATCCGCCCACTTAACTTCAACCAGTTCCTCAAGGTGATTTTCCTTGATAATAACAAAATCGATTTCCCGCCCTTCTTTGTCACGTAGGTAGCGGAGTTCATATCGGTATCCATCACGGTCTTCTAAAAAATGAAGTTGTTTCAACAGGGAGGTTGCCACTAGATTCTCAAACCGTTCCCCCTCGCCAGCAAGAACATCTCCATTGTCGAAGAAATAGACCTTTGGTGGTTTAAGCACAGCCCTGGGTAGAGATTTTGTATAGGGGCGAACCGCGAAAAGAAGATACATCCTTTCAAGAATATCGAGCCAGGCCTTCGCTGTCTTTGGTGAAATCTGGAGATCCATGGCTATGTTTGAAAGGGTGATCAGCCCCCCTACTCGCTGCCGCAGTAAATCCACAAAAAGTCCAAGGAGTTGAATATTTCGTATTGACTCCAAATCCCGTATATCTTCGCGCAGAACCCGATCAAAGCGCTCTCTTCTCCATCGCCTAGCTAACCGCTCATCTCCACTGACAAAAGGTTCTGGAAAACCACCGAGTGTCATCAGCCTTTGAAAACCTTCTTCAGGAGAAATTCCCTCTGGCAATTCGTCCAAAGTAAAAGGGTGGAGTCGCCATGGGTGGTACCGTCCCATGAGTGAATCTCCTCCACGACGATATATGTCGAGACGTGCAGATCCTGTTACAAGAAAGGCATGGGACTCGTGAAATACATCGAAAACACCTTTGATCCATGTTTTCCATTTTGGGAATTTGTGCAGTTCATCGAATATCAACAGATTGTTATCTCTATCCCATCTTTTTCTGAGGATATCCTGCCGATCTTCATCCAAATCCCAGTCCAGGTATCTGCCTGAAGGAAAATGGTCCTGAAGAATCCCTTTGGCAAGAGTAGTTTTTCCTACCTGGCGGGGGCCGCTTATGAAAACCATTTTTGTACGAAGGTCATCCAGGATATAAGGAGTGATATATCGCATGTGGCTATTATAACCCAAATTACAAAATAGTCAAGGCTATTTTGTAGAATACTACAAAATAGCCCCTGGGGTCAGGCAACGGTAATTCGGTATTGTGTGGGAGGGCGAGTGAGGAGTGTAAGGGCTTATTTGGCCAGAGGGATAGTAGATTATACCTTAACGTTGCAAAAAAGG
>VGSD01000046.1 GCA_016875155.1 Deltaproteobacteria bacterium
TGTAGAGCGGTCTGTAAATTTAATGCGATCGACATAAACTAAAAGGGGTCAGCATAAGGATCAAAACCATGGTCACGCTCACGATCAACGGGTTGGAAGTTTCAGTGGAAGAGGGAACAACGCTTCTCGAAGCCTCAAGGTTCTACGGGTTTCCTATCCCGACCCTCTGCCATATGGACGGTCTCTCTCCCTATGGAGCCTGTCGCCTCTGTGTGGTTGAGATTGGACAAGGAGCCAATGCAAAACTGGTGACTTCCTGTACCTATCCAGTTCAAGAAGGCCTTCAGGTGCGCACTGCTTCCTCCAGGGTGGTCAAAGCGCGAAAGATGATTCTCGAACTGTTTCTCGCTTCCTGTCCCCAATCAAAGACTATTCAGGACCTGGCCTCCTCCCATGATGTTCGCCAACAGCGGTTCAAGCAGGAACATGAGGATTGTATTCTCTGTGGCCGGTGCGTCCGGATGTGCGAAGAGCAGATGGCTGCCAAGGCGATTGGCTTTCGCAGCCGGGGAGAGAAGAGAAGCCTGGGCACTCCCTTTGACCTGAAATCGGAGACCTGCCGGCTGTGCGGGGCCTGCATGTATGTCTGCCCGGCCTGTGAGCTTCGATGCACCTATACCGAACCTGACAGGGCCATCTGTGGAGGATGTGCCAATCTGGGCCCGCCCTGCCTGGAGAAGAACTCGTTCGACGATATGATGTGTTATATGGAGCCCTGTGTGGCCTGCGAGATAAAAAAGGACTGAAAAAGGAAAGGAGACATTCAACATGGCCTTATCAAAAATCAACGCCTCGGCCGCAACACTGACCAAAAACAGGACCGAAGGTTCGGTTGTTCCCGTTTCAGGGATGTGTGTCACCTGTGTGGATGGCTGCATCGGAATGTGCGAGATCGGCAAATCCGCCTACCGGGGCCATGAGGTGATCTATCCGCAACCCTTCGGCGTCATCACCACCGCCTCGGAAAAGCATTATCCGGTCGACTATTCCCATTTCAACATCATGGGCACGGCGGTTGGGGCTCACGGGATCGAACCGGACAGCGATAAGGCGATCTTTCCAGCAGTCAATCTCGAAGTCACGATCGGTCATGATAAAGGGATAAAGTTCCGTTACCCCTGGCTGATCTCCGGAATCGGCTCGACCGATATTGCCAAAAACAATTGGGAAGGATTGGCCATCGGATCCGCCCTTTCAGGGACCGGCCTGACCATTGGAGAAAATGTCGTTGGCATGGATCCCGAGGCTGTCATCAAAGATGGCAGGGTCATTGACACGGTGGAGCTGAAACGCCGCGTCCGGCTCTATAAGGATTACCAGCACGATGGTTATGGAGCAATCATCGTTCAGGCCAATATCGAAGACACCCGCCTTGGAACTCATGAGTATGCCATTGAAAAGCTTGGGGTTGAATGCATCGAGCTTAAATGGGGACAGGGAGCCAAGGATATTGGGGGCGAAGTAAAGGTCAAAGACCTGAAAAAAGCCCAGATGCTCCATAAGCGGGGTTACATTGTCCTTCCAGACCCAACCGATCCTGATGTGATCAGAGCCTTCGAGCGAAAGGCATTCAAGGAGTTTGAAAGGCATTCACGGGTGGGGATGGTCTCTGAAGAATCTTTCGCAGAAAGAGTCGAAGCCCTTCGTAAAGCAGGGGCCAAATATATTTTTCTCAAAACCGGCGCCTATCGGCCGGCTGACCTCGCCCGGGCCATAGCCTATGCCTCGAAATATAGGCTGGACCTTCTCACGGTGGATGCCGCAGGCGGTGGAACCGGAATGAGCCCCTGGCGAATGATGAATGAATGGGGAGTTCCTCCGGTCGAGCTTCACACCCTTCTCTACCAGTATGCTTCTTATCTTCAAAAGAATAAAAAATATGTGCCTCCCCTGGCGGTCGGAGGAGGATTCATCTTCGAAGACAGTATTTTCAAGGCCATTGCCATGGGCGCTCCTTTTGTCAAACTGGTTGGAATGGCGAGGGCTCCGGTGGCTGCGGCCATGGTGGGAAAGACGATTGGAAGGACCATTGAAAATCATCAGGTCCCAGTCTATATCGAACGATTCGGTCAGACAAAAGATGAAATTTTTGTGACGGCAAGTTCATTGCGCAAGGAAATGGGAGATCAAGAATTCGAGAAAATACCTACGGGTGCCATCGGTCTTTTTACCTATTATGAACGTCTGGCTCAGGGCCTTCGCCAACTTATGGCTGGAAGCCGAAAATTTTCTCTCGAATACCTGGCCCGGGATGACATTGCTGCCTTGACACCCGAGGCGTCGGAACTCAGCGGCATCAAATATGTGATGGAATTGGATAAATCGAAGACGGAGAAGATCCTGAATATTTAAAACAGTTCGTCGGTCAGACAGGGAATCGCTTAGGGTCATTCAATGGCCGATGGGTGATCTGAAGTTCTCCTTTTTCAAGGTGGTAACAGGAATTTTTCAACCACTCCTGGTCATTCTGCTCCGGAAAGTCCCGACGAAAGAAGGAGCCCCTGCTCTCCATTCGGGATAAACTTCCTTTTAAAACGGCCTTAAGCACGAGAGCCACGTTTTCCAGCTCCCTCTTCCTGAACAGGTCCTTCAGGGTGGCAGGATAGACCTTCTCCATTCTTTTTTCTATCGATTTCAACTGTTCGAGCCCTTCCTTCAATGAACTCTCTTCTCGAACCGGTCCTGCATATTTCCAGGACAAGGTCTTCAGTTCTCTGAGAATCTGTGTTGGAGGGTCGAAGGTCCCCCTGCTCTTTTTCAGATAACCTTCTGCTTTCCTCTGCCATTTTCTTTGAAACGCTTCAGAAAAGGGAACGGGCTCTCTTCCTCTTGCAAATTCTGATGCAGATTGACCGGCTAACATTCCGAAGACGACACATTCGGTCAGGGCATTTCCTCCAAGGCGGTTGGCTCCGTGAACTCCCCAGACGACTTCTCCTGCTGCAAAGAGTCCCTTGAGAGCGGTCATCCCATACTCATCGATCTCAACTCCTCCCATACAGAAATGGACCGCTGGAGAAATCAGAAAGGGACGATCCCGGAAGGGAAATTTCGATCGCCTCAGGAAAGTGAGCGGATAAACGTTCCACTTCTCCTCAGGAACCTGTCTCAGGTCAAGGTAGATATCTCCGTTTTGGGAAGCTTCAAATAAGGTAAAGGACAGGGAGTCTCTCCGGGTGACAATCGCCCGATTCATATCGTCTCCAAGTTTTAATTTCTCCGAAAGATCCTCACCTTTCTCGTCCAGCAATCTCATCTCCTTTGGGTAAGGAGGAAAGAGCATGAAGGTGTGAAGCCTTGGCTCTGCCAGTGCAAAAGGAAAGAGCTGAACGAACTCGAGGTCCATAAGGGAGAGCCCTGCCCGAAGGGCCAGTCCATATCCATCTCCAAGGATAGTCCTTTGATTGTCATTTCTGTAGTAGATCGCCCCTGCTCCGCCTGTCGCCATGAGGATCGCCTTCGACTGGATTAGGCAGGGCCTTCCGTCTTTGAAAAAGCCAAAGGCCCCTAAGGCTTTCCCGTCTTCGACGATCAGATCGAAAATGACCAGGCCAGGAAGAAGTCGGACGGAGCTATTCTTCAATCTTTCCTTTATTGGGTTTGTCAAAAGAACTCCTGGCAATGAGGCCGAACCTTTGCTTCTCTCCACGAAATATCCCATCTGATTCTCAATCAATGGAACCCCATAGCCTCTCAATTTCTCCATGGCATCGGGGCCTCTTTCGATCAAGGTTTTTACCATTCCAGGATGGTTCAACCCTTTACCTGCTTTTAAGGTCTCTTTGAGGTGATCCTCTTTGGGAAATAGAGAGTTCGCCACTGTAAAGGCGGCATTGGACATGGTCGTGTTTGTTCCAAATCCAATTGTAAATTTACTCGTGACCAGGACCTGAAGGCCTGCCTTCTCAGCCTCGAGGGCAGAAACCATGCCGGCCAGACCACTGCCAATGACCAGAATATCTGTTGAGAATATTTCCATAAAATCATTCCGCTTTGAATCGCCGGATTTCGTAGACCACCGGGTTCTTGAAATCCGGGCAGGGATGACTTGCGATATTCTTATCGTTCAGCCATGGATAGTCCGCTCCGTAGAGCATCCCATGGACCTTATACATCATACTGCAGAGCGAGTGCCAGCATATCCTGCCTTCAACCCCTTCTCCATCAAACTTCACCAGATCTCCAATCCGGTGCCCGAACTCACACTCTCCCCTCTGCTCAATCACTTTTGCCTCAACACGATAAGGGGCTTTCATTCAAAACCTCCTCAATGCATTCTATTATATTTCATCCCAGGTAATCTCTTATAAGGGAGTATCACTCTCAAGAGTTGTTTTTTGGTTTTGGTTAAGGCAAAGGTGAGGACGCCAGTTTTGGCAAAGGGTAAAATGTTATGGAAATTAAGTTAATACCCATTGCCCTAACCAATAGACGAAACCGGCATCCTTCCCCTGAACCTTAACCTGGGGACTTTACTTTTTAGGCTTCATCGGCTTTTCGCAGCAGATGATATCGCAGGTATCGACACACCCGCAGACCTCATCCACTGAGACCACCAGTCCACATACGTAACACTTGTAAGCATCACCCTTCTTCACGCCCTTCTTTGAAACCTTCTTCGCGACTTTCTTTGTAGCCATTGCGTCCTCCTTTCTCATTACTCTTTAGATGACGTCTGTACGACCTCTTTACTTTCTCTTATCTCTTCTAACTCAAATTTCACGCTACCTATGGGAAGATCCAATTCCATAACGATTGGAATCTTTTCCCTGTTCGCCGTATACCAAATTCGAATGCTCCCCTCTTGATCTCCAAAGGTGGAAAATGGGGTCGTGCACTCAAGGCATACTGTTTCCACTGCTCTCTCTTTATTTAATTCGACTTTCTCCTTTTTTGAACGAAATACGATCTGCCGCAGTTTGACTCCATCAAAGATGGACATCTGAATATCCTGGCCTGGACGGACCTCCTCCTTCAAATAATACCTTGCAAATAAGGAGAGGGGATCATAGGTGTCATGGGAGACGGGAATTTCTTTCTTTTCAGTCATCTCCCCTTTTTCTTCTTTTTCTATAGTTACCTTTTGGCGGGCAAGATCGAAGAAGAGGGTTTGATGATAATGCTTATCTTTTACAAAAGGGCCTCCTTGATCGATCTCCTTGATGTATCGAATCGGAGTATAGGTGGATGTTTCCACGATGGAGGTGAACCGGTTCTTCATCCGGAAGAGAAGTCGTAGATTGGGGAGAGAGTCCACCTGAGCCTGGATTCGATAGTAGGACTTCCCAGCTTCCCAAAATCCGTTCTCAATTTTGATGGAGGCCTTGAGGATCGGGACACCTAATTTCTTGGCGGTGTAGAGAAACACTTTGCCTGTTTCGGGCTCTATCTTGGGAACATTTTGTTCATTCCCGTAAGTCGACGGCCCAAGAAGGAGAAGGATGGCAATCAAAAGGAAGGTTTTGTTTTTCATTTCTCAACGATCAATATCGACTTCCGCCTCCCTATTCAGTTTATTTAATTATCCCTTAAAATTTTGATTTGTCCAGAACAATCTATCCCGACTCTCATGCATTGAGCTTAAGATCGCCGTCGATAAACGTAACTCCCCCTTCACCCCCTCTTACCCTAAGAGGGGGATATTCCTCCCCTTAAGGCAGGTCGATTAGACCCGACCACAGGGGGAGGGTTGGAGGGATTATGTATAGCCTATTTTGAGATAGTCTTATATCCTGCTTAGATAGTTTATGGTGGGGAAAAAGGGAAATGGTTAAATGTCTTATGACAGGTTCGCCATGTTATTCTATCCGCAGTCCGAATAGCCGCAGAAACACTTCACGCAACCCTCTTCAAAGATGAGCGGGCCTCCGCACTCAGGACAAGCCCCTCTGAAAAAGATCCCTTTCATTTCCTGCGTTGGAATTTTCTGTTCTCGGCTTTGTGTCATGATGACTTCCGGAGGGTTCGACCACGCTTCTCGCTCCTGGGGTGCTCCCCTCTGTGATTTCATCTTCTGAATATGCCATTCGATCGCCTTGGCCACTGCATCCGAACAGGAGAGAACCTTCCCATTCTGATGCCAGACCGGCATATGGCAACTGATCCCTTTCAATTGCCGGATGATATCATCGGGTTCGATGTTCGATCGAAAGGCAAGGGAAACCAGGCGGCCGAGTGCCTCGGATTGGGAGGCTGCACATCCTCCTGCCTTTCCGATCTGGTTGAAGATCTCAAACAGGCGGCCATCTTCATCTTCGTTGACGGTCACATAGATATTTCCGCAGCCTGTCCGGATCTTCCAGGTGGAGCCATGGATCACATCCCGGCGTGCTCTTGGTTTCCTCTCTGTCTCTGGAACATCCTCTCTGGCCTCTGTCCGATCTCCTTCCGGGGCGCTCAGCCCTTTATAGAGGACCTGTTTCTCGCGGCTCCTGTCCCGATAGATCGTTACCCCTTTGCAACCTAATTGATAGGCCATCTGATAAACTTCTGCCACATCCCCCACAGCCGCATCATGAGGGAAGTTCACTGTTTTCGAAACGGCATTATCCGTATATTTCTGGAAAACGGCCTGCATCCGGATATGGTCTTTAGGCGAGATATCGTGGGCGGTAACAAAGAGGTGTCTGATCCCCTCCGGAATCTCTTCCATGCCCTCGATATGGCCTGTTTGGGCAATCTTCTTCATTAAATCTTCAGAATGGAATCCTTCTCTCTTGGCGATCGCTTCGAAGAAGGGGTTGATCTCCAGGAGTTCCTTTCCTTCCAAAACATGACGAACAAAGGCCAGTGCAAAGAGGGGTTCAATCCCGGAAGAGGTTCCTGCAATGATGGAGATCGTGCCGGCTGGAGCAATCGTTGTGATGGTTGCGTTCCTCATTGCATCCCATTGGCTTCTGAATGCACTGCCTTCAAAATTTGGGAAGGATCCTCTTTTCAGGGCTAACTCGCGGGAGGCTTTCCTCCCTTTTTCCTGAATGAAACCCATCACCTTCTCTCCAATCTCAAAAGCCTTTGGATGATCATAAGGAATTCTCAGTTGAATCAAAAGGTCTGCAAACCCCATCACGCCCAGGCCGATCTTCCGGTTGGCCTTGGTCATGGCCTCAATCTTAGGAAGAGTGTAACGGTTCATGTCAATCACATTGTCCAGAAAATGAACCGCCCTTTCAGTGACCGAGCTCAATCTCTCCCAATCTACCTCTCCGCCCTTGATCATATTGGAAAGGTTGATGGAACCGAGATTGCAGGATTCATACGGAAGGAGGGGTTGTTCACCACAGGGATTCGTGCTCTCGATAGGACCCACCTGGGGAGTGGGATTATCCCTATTGATCCGATCGATGAAGATGATCCCCGGATCTCCATTTTTCCAAGCATAATAGACCATCTTCTCAAAAACCTCTTTTGCATCGAGGAGACGGACAACCTCCTGCGTCCTCGGATTTCGGAGGGGATATTTTTCACCTTTTTCAACGGCCTCCATAAATTCATCCGTGGCCGCCACAGAGATATTGAAATTGTTGAAATGGTGGTCTTCATCTTTGCACTTAATAAAATCGAGGATGTCAGGATGATCCACACGCAGGATGCCCATGTTGGCACCCCTCCGGGTTCCTCCCTGCTTGATGGCCTCCGTGGCATTATCGAAAACGCTCATAAAGGAGACCGGGCCGCTTGAAACCCCCTTGGTCGAACCCACCACATCGTTCCTCGGTCTGAGTCTGGAAAAAGCAAACCCCGTTCCGCCTCCGCTTTTCTGAATCAGGGCCATCTGCTTTACGGCATCGAAAATCTCCTCCATCGAATCTCCCACCGGAAGAACAAAGCAGGCGGAGAGCTGCTGCAGTTCCCTGCCCGCATTCATCAGGGTGGGCGAGTTGGGAAGAAAGTCGAGCGAGACCATCATTTGATAAAATCCCGTTTCAGTGGAAGTGAGATCGCTGGAAGGGTCATAAAGCCGATCAGCCTGAGCAACATTACTTGCAACACGCCTGAAGAGATCCTCAGGCGCTTCAACGATATTTCCACGGATATCTTTTAATAGATACCGTTTCTGTAGAACCGCCATGGCATTCTGTGTTAGGTGGGTCAATCCCATGTTCCTCCCCCTCTACTATATTTATGAACCAATAAAGAAGTTAACACAATATTTTGTGGTGTCAAGCAATTTTTTTCTCATTTGTAATTCCTTATTAATATCCCCTCATTATCGAAAGATTTATCTCTTCTTCTTCATCTGAGGGAAAAGAGTTACTCGAAAATTTCCCCCCGAATACGATATCGAACACCGCAAAATTGACAATCTCCAAAAAAGAGAATAGGATTTTTCCTAAACCTCAAAGGAGGTCCTTAGAAATTGAAAATATCCATCTCTCCCACAGAAAGAGTCGCTGTTGAGAGAACAAATTGAGGAAAGCGATGATCCGGACCTTTTTCGATAAGATCTATCAGATCGAACTTCCCATCCCATTTCCCTTGAAGACAACCAATGTCTATCTGATTGATGAGTCACCGAGAACACTTGTTGACGCGGGGATTAAGACCGATGCCTCCTTTGAAGTGCTGACAAAGAGTTTGGAGGATCTAGGCTTCTCCATTTCATCGATCGAACGTATTCTGGTCACTCACGGCCATATTGACCACTATGGACAGGCCCAAAAGATATCCTCCCTTTCCGGGGCTCCCATCTTTATGCACCCGAAGGAGTATGGAAGAATTCGCTCAATAATTCACTCCTTCGGTTCTCTGAAGTCGATTCTCCTGAGAAATGGCGTTCCGGAAACCCTGGTCAATCAAGCCATCCATTTTATGGAATCAGCCCAGAAAATGACCGACCCCCTCCATGAAGCTTTCTTCTTAGAAGATGGAGAACCCATCTCTTTTACCTCAATGACCTGGAGGACAATCCATTGTCCTGGCCATAGTCCTGGGTTGGTCTGTTTTTACTGGCCTGAGAAGAAGACACTTTTTACAGGGGATCACCTGTTAAAGGAGATCACTCCTAATCCTGTTTTATATGTTCCAGATAACAATGCTCCCCTTTGTTATCCGGGTCTCGGGGAGTATCTTTCTTCCCTGGAAAAGATTGATAGGCTGGATGTTGGCCTGATTCTCCCAGGTCACGGAGAAGAGGTTTTTGATTCCAAAGGTCTGATTCAGAAGATCACCCGACACCATCAGGAACGAATGGATTATATCTATTCCTTTCTCTCTCAAAGAGAAAAAACTCCCTATGAGATCGCCATGGATCTCTTTCCGGGCGTTCCCCCCTTTGAGATATTCCTTGGCGTCTCCGAAGCCGTCGGTCACCTTGAGATTTTAAAGGGGGAGGGAAGGGTCAGGTTGGAAGAGAAAGATGGAAAAGATTATTACTTGTTAGTTGCTTAGAGATGGTGCACAAAATAGCAACAAAATTATGTTGGACAGAACGAATTGAAATCTGAAGCAATAAGTTAAACTCAAAACCCTAAACCCTAAATGACAACGTTCAGGACATCGTTCACAATCAAACGTTTAAAGCTGTTAAAAACCTTGATATACCTGAGGTATAAGTTTACCCGGTTTGTCATCTCTGAAAGCCGGAATCCAGAACTTCATGAAATCACTGGACTCCTGCTTTCGTAGGAGTGACGAATTTGGAATTATTAGATGCCCCCATAAAGTTTTGGGTTTTGAATTTAGAGTTTAATTTCTACAAATTTGATGATGGAGTTTTTCAAATGTTACCTAATCTGATCCCTCATTACAGCGTAGGACCCTTTTTCGGTTTGATTGCCAATGGGGTCATGTCTATTCTATGCCTGGTCACCTTGGGCCTCTATCGTCAATACCATCCCCTGAGAAGCCTTTTTCTTTTCTATCTTCTTTCCGCTTTACTCTTCCTTGGCTGGGTCATCTATGGTTTTCAGAAATCGCCTCTATCCATTCTTTGGGGATACCGGATCGATCTCGCCGCGTTGGCTCTCCTGCCAGCCACCTGGGCCTGGTTTACTTCATCTCTTGATAACATGAAACTAAGCCGGCTATCTCAAGCCATCATCGGGATCAGCCTTATTCTGGCTTTAATGGCCCTTGCGGGTCAGGGTTCTTGGTTTTTAGGGCTTCCCCTTGTGCCCCATGAAGTGGCCACCGGCATTCTCAGACCACAATCAAAACTGCTCAGACCTCTGATCCACTTCTTTACTCTGGCCATTGGTTTCTTCTACTGTCTCACCGCAGCCAGAAAATTATTCAAGAGGGAAGGCCCTTCCTATCTTCTTCCATTTGTCTTCGGCATGATACTATGGCTCTTAGGTGGACTCCACGATATTTTACGATCTTCCGGCTTGCCCATGCCGTTCGGCAGTCAGATCTTCTGGTTCACCTCTTTCTGGCTCTCCATCTCTCTAACTCTTACGGTGGCTGTCCATTTCCGATCTTTGGAGAAGACTGTTCGTGAAACCCGGGATGTCTTTGAAAAATTTGTTCCTCCTGCTTATCTACGCCGCATTGCCATCCATGGCCTTGGGTCGATCCATCCTGGCCAGGCCGACCAGCAGTGGGTAACCGTGCTTTGTTGCGATATCCGTGGATTTACCGCTTTATCAGAACGCCTCTCCCCAGGCCAACTGATTACCCTGGTCAACCAACTCTATGAAGAGATTGCCCATGTGGTGAATGCGAAACAGGGAGTGATCGATAAATTTCTCGGTGATGCGGTCTTATGTATCTTTGAAGGGTCTGATTCTGCCCAGCGGGCAGTTGCCTGTGGCGTCGACATGCTAACTTCGGTCAGGACTTTTAATACAGCGAACAATTTCTCTTCGGATCATGCGATTCAGATAGGCGTCGGTGTCCATAGCGGACCGGTCATTCTGGGAACAATTGGCTCAACCGAACGGATGGATTCGACTGTTCTCGGTCTCACGGTCAACCTTGCCAAGCGTATCGAAGAATTAACAAAGTCTCTGGGCGTTACGATGATTATTTCGGATGAGGTCGTCCGCCACTTGCCTGATTTCCATCCTCACAGACTGCGGAGCCTCGGAGAAGTTTCAGTGAAAGGCAGTTCCGTGCCTCTCACCGTCTATGAGGTGATAAGTAATAAATCTTCCGATTGACGATGAACTATTTTTGTCATTTGCTCCATTCGGTGCCATTCGCGTCATTCGATTATTCTTCTTCAATCAAAAGATACTGAACTTTAAATATTTCTTGGGATTGGCCTTCATATCCTTGATCAATTCTCTCAACTCCCCTGCTGCCTCTCTAAACTCATGGATCGTTTCCTCTAACTCCCTGATTAATGCCTTCTCCCCGACCAATGACCCTGCCACGCCTTCTCCCTGATCGATCCGTTTCAGAATGGAAGAGAGACGGCCCGCCCCTTCATTTAGATTTTCATAGAGCTGTGGATCCTCAATCAGCTTTTTCAGGGTACC
>VGSD01000047.1 GCA_016875155.1 Deltaproteobacteria bacterium
GCGACCAATTGGATTCCTTGTCGAGGAACCTAAAGTTCCTTATATCACAAAGATCAAGAAGAGAAATTAGGTGCTACCACTTGCGCCTTACGACTTGCAACTTGCGATAAAAAGGAACGCTATGCTCTATGCCTGCCTGCCGGTAGGCAGGCGCTCTGCGCTACCTGTCCTCCGAAGTCCCGCAAGGCGGGGCGAAGGATGGATGCGTGAGGTTGGAGCCATGCCAGCGATTGCACCGATTGAAGATTTAAAAGCTGCTCAGAAAGGTTTTACGCTATGCTCTTTTACGGACACGCGACACGAAACACGGTCACGTTATTAATGGGAATGGATTGAAAGGTGAGAGTGGTTAAAGAAAAGTGTAAGAAGTGAACAACGTCCCCCAGGGCCGTTTTCACGGAAGCAAGCGAATTTGTACAAGATTTTCATCGGGCCAGAATTAGACTCCCCCAGCTGTCGAAATATTAAACTCACTTTTTCACGGAATGTCAAGGGAATATTTTTCAGGGGAGCATTCTCCGGTTTAGAAGGTATCCACGAAGGGAGGAAGCTGAAGACTTCTTTCAATAAATCTTCCTTCCTGAAATCACCAAACTGACATTTCAGGGAAGTAATTTGCAATTTGCCTTAATGAAGAGATATGAAGACTTGTAGGTGGAACCTGCAACCCACCTTTCCACCTCTTCCTTCCTGTACTCCTCTTTTTTGAAAACTTTGCCTCCATGCAATATTCCAAGTGGTAATCAACGGATCGAATCCGGGGTTTAGTCTGGTTTTCATATCGAAACCATTTGGCGGGGAAACATCTTGGCAAGATATGTTCAGTCGATGCCAATAAAAATTGATACCGAAAAAAATCAAAAAAAAGACTTGACAAGTTTTTTTTGCCATGGTAATGTTTACCTGCAGAAATAAAATGATTAATGAAGGAAAACCCTGAAGCGTTTGTTGCAGGACTTGTTCGAGCCCAACAGAGG
Organism: Deltaproteobacteria bacterium; assembly: GCA_016875155.1. The sequence goes on from VGSD01000047.1 coordinate 978, forward strand.
GTAAATTTTTTTTGGGGGAGAGGTTTACTATCAGTCAATAATAAATATCCATAGGAAAACAACATGGACAACACAATTAAAAATTTGGGTAAGCGGATAAAAGAGATTCGAACCAAGAAAGGCCTCACTCAAGAAGGCCTTGCAGCCCGTTCGGGTCTTACAAAAAGTTACATTTCGCTCTTAGAGGCGGGAAAGAAGATTCCAGCCATTTCGACATTGTCACAAATTGCAGCCGCTCTCGGGATGACCATCGGTGATTGTTTTGAAGGCACAGATGATTCTTCTGATGTTGCCGTTGTGAAGAAGGATGAGAGGGTTCAAGTGGCACAGAAAGGAACACCTTTTGGGTACATTTATGAGGCGCTTTCTCTGCAAAAAAGAGATAGGATCATGGATGCATTCATTGTCAAGGTATTGCCCGGTAGTAAGTCCAAAGCCAAAAGAATTGAATTCGAACATGCCGGGGAGGAATTTGATTTCGTTATCGAAGGTAAAATCAAATATATCATAAACAATCGGGAATATGTGCTAGAGGAAGGAGACTCTATCTATTTCGATTCTACGATGAAGCATGGAGTCGAGGCTCTCGGAAACAAGCCGGCTCTGACATTGAGTGTTCACGCCTCTCGACGATGAACTAAAAAGGATAGAAGACGGTTATTTTAGCCTACTTTCTTGTCTACATAAGTGAGTGAAGATGATATGAAGATGACAGTTGCCGCAGCTCTCGTAGATCGTTTGATAGCAATTGGCACCAAGTATTTCTTCCTGCTCACCGGTGGTGACCAACCACTCTGGATTGCCATGCACGACGCCGGAATCAAGATGGTTCTGGCACGAAGTGAATTCAGTAGTGTTTATATGGCTGATGGATACGCCAGGGCCAGCGGAAAGCCTGGATTTACCTATGGACAGTCTGGCCCAGGAGCGGCCAATGTTGCCGCTGCTTTAGCCGATCCCTTTTGGGCTCAAAGCCCTGTGGTTGCCCTTACCGGGGCAACGGCGACCGGTGGCATGTACAAGGGGGAATATCAAGCCCTTGATCAGATGCCGTTGTTTGCGCCACTGACAAGGTGGAGCGGTTTCGCTGCCAGTCCGGAGTCGGTACCTGATCTCTTCTCCATTGCTATCAACCAGGCTATGGCTGGAAGCCGTGGCCCGGTACACCTTGACATTCCAAGAGACTACTTCGGGCGTGAAATAGAAGCGAATAAACCGGAAGCAAACGAATTTGGGGCCCCAAGTCCAGTTCACCCTGATGAAGGCACTGTGCGAGCCGTCCTGGAAAATGTTCTCGCGGCAAAAAAGCCGGTCATCATTGCGGGCGATGGGGTGGTTCAGGCGAGAGCAGAGACGACACTCCAGACGTTTGCTGAAACCCTTGGTATTCCAGTGGCCACTACAATGGGAGGCAAGACCAGTTTCCCAGGCAACCACCCACTCAACCTCGGTGTTACCGGGCGTTATTCCGCCAAGTTAGCCAACGATTTAGTTGGTGAGAGTGACTGTGTCCTTGTCATCGGTTCCCGGTTGGGCGGACTTGCCACTAATGGCTATACGGTGCCCAATCAAAAGGCAAAAATCCTCCAGATCGATACTAATCCCTCAGTTTTTGATGTTAGCTATTCGACTACAGTGCGGCTTCTTGCCGACGCACGGTTAGCTTTGGAGGCGCTTTGCCGAGAAACGAAAGGGCGGACCCTTGACGCCGAAGCTGTTATGTGGATAAAAGCGGCCCGACAGAAGATTCAGGATTGGCGACACGAAGTCAAGGCGGCGACTGATAGAGCAGCCCACAGTTCGTCACTGTCGCCCTTCGAGGTCATTGCTGTGCTCGCGAAGCACAACCGGGAGATTATAATCGTCGCCGACACGGGCTATATGGCAGCTTGGACAGGCGTTCTCTATCCTACCACCCGGCCGGGTTCCTATTTTCGGGCTATCGGTTCACTCGGATGGGCACTGCCGGCATCCCTCGGTGTCCAGCTTGCCCGGTCGGAGAAAGTAGTCTGCGTTACGGGTGATGGCGGCATCGGATATCATCTTGCGGATATCGAGACTGCGGTACGCCTGCGACTTCCGATTATTGTCGTCATCCTCAACAACGGTGGCCTCATCTTCGAATACCACGAGCAGAAATACCGTCACCAGGGTCGGGTCATTCCCGAGGCCAATGATTTCACCGACGCCGATTACAGCGCTGTGGCCCGTGGCCTTGGCGCAGAGGGGGTGCGCGTGCGAACACGGTCTGAGTTCGAGCGGGCGTTCAATGTGGCCCTCGAAAGCGACCGCCCCACAGTCATCGACGTCATCGTGGACCGTGAGGCCTTCCCACCCGTGACCAACTTCGAAAAGACCTTGGCGCGTACGATCTGATGGCGACAAACATAGGAACTCCTACTCCCCGGGGGTTGGAATAACACTGGATAAGGAGAGTTGATTGGGAGCGGTGATCGGCCATTATGGAAGCATTATCACTATAGGTAAAGATGTTTTCTAAAAGGGATATGAGAAATGCAAACAGTGAAGTGTCTTTGAAGGCAGTCAGTGAGAGTTTAAGAGAAGGAGGTGATTAAAGAAAGAAACTTTAGATCCAATAGGATTGAAGGGTCAGGAATAAATTATGCAAGGAGGGAAAAAAATGGAAAGGAAAACCATGCGTGTGATTTTAATGACTGTTGTAATGGCGATACTATTTTGCTTCATGACAGGGGCTGTGTTCGGGGCCGAGAAAATTCGCTGGAAGGGCACGACTTGCTTCGGTTTGTCCACTCCCCTGGGCAAGTACACTATCGTATATTGGAAGAAATTCGTGGAAGAAATGAGCGGTGGACGTCTGGAAATCACATTGCACGATGCCAACGAAATTGTCCCTGCGACCAAGGTATATGACGCTGTGCGCGACGGCCTTTTGGATTTTGGTGCGAATACGCCAGCCTTCCAAAAGGGTACGTATCCGGCGGGCGACCTCTTCTATACCCTGCCCGGCGGAGTTTTGGAGTTCAACGACCTGATCTTGTGGCTTTACGGTGGTGGTGGCAAGGAGCTCGAACAAGAGATGTATGGCAAGGAAATCATAGTTTTTCCCTTGGGCCTAACCCCGCCCGAAGAAGTCTGGTCCAAAAGGCCCATCAAGACCCTTGATGACATCAAGGGCTTAAAGATTAGATCCGCAGGCTTGTGTATGGAACTATGGCAAAAATTGGGGGCCTCCGTGGTGCTTCTGGCTGGGGGCGAGGTACTGCCTGCCCTGCAGAGAGGCCTTATCGATGCTGCGGAATATGTGGATGCCGCTTATGACTATAGCGCAGGGTTTCACGAGGTTTGCAAGTACCGCTTCGGACCGCCGATACATATGTCCAACAATATCTTCCAGCTTGTGATCAAACCCAAATCATGGAATGCACTGCCCCCTGACTTGAAGGCCATCGTGGAAAAGGGGGCCATGGCGGCCACCTTCCAAGGGTATGCTGATTACTGGCAGGAAACCATTAAAGCCAACAAGAAGATTGAAGAATATGGAACCATTACTCACAAACTATCCAAGGCGGATCAGCAGCGAGCACGTGCACTGACCATGGAAATTATTGATGAGAAGTCCAAGAAAGATCCTTTTTTTGCCAAGGTCTGGCAGTCTCAGAAAGCGTTTATCGAAAAATATAAACCATACTTTGACTTGACCAAGTTCGACTAAGCTATAGCCTAATAGTAATTTAAAACATAAAAAGAAGCTTGCGGTATGGGGATTCACACCAGATGACACTTTATATCATAAATGGTATTACTCAAACAACAATGATTCTCCATACCGCAAGCCTACGGAAGTCTTTGTCTGAAGGTTAGGGTTGTCAACCATTCCCTGAATGGGAAAAAAAGCATCGGGGCTGGCACCGAGGATGATCTATTAGCCAGCTTTAGAGGCGAGGCTAAAAATGCCGTTTATCAAGACCGTGGATCGTTTAAGCGAATGGACTGGGTCCCTATCGGCCTGGCTAATTATTCCTCTCATACTGGTGGTGCTTTACGAGGTGACGATGCGTTACTTTTTTAATAGCCCCACCGTTTGGGTCTATGATGTTTCATGGATGATTTTCGCCGCCCAGTTTTTGTTGGGCGGGGCCTTTACCTACCTCCGGAAGGGGCATATTCGCATTGATATCGTCTACGGCACCCTTTCGGAACGAGCTAAACGGATTTACGATTTTTTGATAAATCTAATCATCATAGTACCGCCGATGGTTCTTTTCGGATGGGCTGGGGTTATTTTCTCCGCCAAAGCCTACAGCATAGACGAGAGACTCTCCACCGGCACCTGGCCTTTCCCAACAGGTCCGCCCAAGATGCTGATACCGATCGGTTTTTTCCTTCTGGCCCTGCAATCTTTGGCTGAAATCGTGCGTATTTGCCAGAAACCAAAGAGGGGGGGGAAGCCATGAGTTCAGACCAAATAGTCGCCATAATAATGATGATCTTGCTTTTGGGAATGGTCATCTGTGGTATACACTTGGCATTTGGCCTGATGTTCATGGCCATCACCTTCGGCCTCATCTTCATGGGTCCATCCTTCTTCCCCATGTCCATGATGGGATTTTTCGGCACAATGGAAAGCGAGGTTCTCATTGCTGTGCCATTATTCGTCTTTATGGGTACGATACTCGAAAAAACCGAAATAGCCGAAAACGCTTATCAGAGTCTACACGAGATTTTCGGAAAGATAAGAGGGGGGCTGGCCTTTGCCACGATCATCACGTGCACTGTTTTTGCCGCCTGTACCGGTGTCATCGCGGCTACCGTCACCACCATGACACTGTTGGCGGTGCCTGCCATGCTCAAACGCAAATACGACAAGGGCCTGGCCACCGGCTTGGTCTGTGCGGGCGGTAGTTTGGGCATATTGATTCCACCCAGTGTCATGATCGTCATGTACGGACCTATGGCCAACCTCTCGGTGGCCCGGCTTTTTGCGGGAGCTCTTTTTCCTGGGCTGCTTTTGGCGTTTTTATACGTGCTCTATATCGGTATTGTCGCCTGGCTAAAACCGCATATGGCTCCTGCCATCACGGAGAATGAGCTTAGGATCAAGGGCAAAAAACTGTGGGGCAAGGCGGCCCTGAATATGCTCCCTGCGATGTTTTTGATCATTGCCGTTCTAGGATCGATCATCGGCGGCATAGCCACACCGACTGAGGCTTCCGGCGTGGGTTGTTTCGCTGCCATGATCATCGCCGCCGCTTATCGCAAGCTCACCTATAAGAACATCAAGGAAGCTGCCTACAGCACGCTTATCGTCACGACCATGGTTTTATTTATCATCATGGGTGCAGGCATCTTTAACTCCGTTTTCCTGTTTTTGGGCGGCGGGGAACTGATCAAGAACATGTTAATGAGCCTGCCCTTTGGCAAATGGTTCGTCTTGTTCACAATGATGTTCATCCTCTTGATTGGCGGTTTTTTCATCTCCTACCAAGGGCTTCTTTTTATCTTGGTACCTGTTTTTTTGCCAGTAGTGGCTACTCTAGGCTTCGACCCGATTTGGTTTGGCATATTAGTCTGTGTGAACCTGCAGATGTCTTTTTTAACACCGCCGTTTGCCTACGCCATCTTCTTTGTCAAGGGGGCGGCGCCGCCGGAGGTGAAGACCTCGGACATCTACCGGGGGGTCATTCCCTTTGTCTTCCTGCAGATGGTGGGTATGGTTTTTTGCATTGCGTTTCCCGAGATTATCCTATGGCTGCCCCGGGTTACCCTAGGGGGTTAAATATGATACTGTTTATGAGTTCTTTGGAATAAGGAACTAAAATTAAAAGTGAAATACAAGAGTTTTTAAATCCAAATAAATAAATGGAGGTGTTTTGTGATGGAAAAATCTCTGGTATTGGTCATGGCAGGATTGTTTTTCGTTTTAATAGGCGGGGTCATCTCAGGGACCAGCGCGCAGGCCGCATGGTCATTAAAGATGACTGCTCCGCTGGAAGTTGCGGTCTCGGTGAAAGACATGGACAAAATGCTGTTATTCTATATAGATGTTCTGGGACTTAAAAAGGTTTCGGACGCCAAGGTCCCGCCGGAGATGACAACTAAGGTAGGTCAAACTGCTCATGGGCTTCGGGTTGTCCGGTTGGCAACGCCCTATGGTGAATGGATCAGGCTCATCCAGACAGGACAACCACCCAAACCAGGAGAAGTTCCTAAGTACGTGTTTGACAGACATGGCCTCGTTTATGTAAGCTTCCTTGTGACAGACATCGACGGTATCCTTCAGCGCTTAAAGGAAAATGGTGCGACGCTGCAGAGTGGCGATAAAAAGATTGAGGTGCGGCCGGGGTTATTCGTGGTCTACGCGTTAGACCCCGAAGGCAATTTCATCGAATTCCTCGAGGTCCCCGATGTGAGTTCGTATCGGCCGGATCTGTTTAAATACCGTATATTCTATTGATTTTGCCCAGGCAAGAGAGGAGAAAGCCTTACACACATGGTCAAGCCAACTATTGCCATTACCATGGGGGACCCAGCTGGCATAGGCCCGGAGATCGTTGCGCGGGCGCTGGGAGAAGCAGAGGTAAGGGCTTGCTGCAATCCAGTTGTGATCGGTGATCCGAAGATCCTCGCCCGCACCGTCGAGCTGGTGGAGAGCCGGCTTTCTATTGTCATCGTGCAAACGGCTGCCGGCGCGGGGACTAACCCTTCTACTTTGAACGTTGTCCCGGCTGGCGAGTTGCCTGACGGGGTATTAATTCCAGGAACCTTGGACGCCCGCTGGGGAGAATCAGCAGCCGTTTGTTGCCGCCGCGCGGTTGAAATGGCCAAAGCCGGAGAGGTAAGTGCCATTGTCTCGACTCCGTTCAACAAGGAGGCCTTTCATATGGCTGGGATCATAGCCGTGGATGATATTATCTACTTCCAGGAATGTTTCGGAGGACCAGACCACGCATATATGGTTGGGGAGGTGGCAGGCCTTTGGGTCACAACGGTGACGTTTCACGTGCCCTTTCGGGCAATTGCGGACCTCATTACGATCGAAGGGATCCTGGAGAAGATTCACGGCCTCCATCGAGTGATGCAGGCAGCTAAGGTGAATCCGCTTCGGATTGGCGTGGCAGCGCTTAACGTCCACTCGGGTGAGGGGGGATTGTTTGGAAGGGAGGAGATTGACGTAATCGAGCCAGCCATCAGGATGGCCAACGATGAAGGATATGACGTGGCTGGCCCGGTGCCGCCTGACAGCCTGTTCCTGAATGCATTGCAAGGGGAATATGCGGGGCTGGTCTGTATGTATCACGACCAAGCCAACATCGGACGGAAGATTTTGGGGCGGAAGCGGCCTGGCGTGACCCTCTACATGGGTATGCCCACACCGGTCGTCACGGTTCCCCACGGAACGGCCTACGATATTGCATGGAAGGGAGTGGCCAAGCATGCCATGCTCACCCGAGCCGTCACCATGGCAGCGGCGATGGCCAAAGGTAACTCGAGAGAATAGTCATTTCAAAGATAAAAGTCTAAGTTATCACCCAACCCACAGGACATAAAATGTTCGATAAGAAGGAGATCCTCGAAGGAATCCTGCTAGTGGACAGTGTCAACTATCTGGATTCGGCTGCACAAGGAAGTGTTGTAATCGCAAGTTCCCATGGGGGGATCTATGCAGCCTACAAGGCAGCAAGTAGTGGTGCTCGGGCGGTGATTCTGAATGACGCAGGCATCGGGGCCCAGGATGCTGGGATCGCATGCCTCAACTATTGCGAGCAAATAGGCATGGCGGCAGCGGTCGTCTCCCACACTTCGGCACGAATTGGAGAAGCGGCCGACATGCTGCGCAGGGGTCTCATCAGCAACGCCAATCGGCTGGCAAAAAATGTAAACTGTATTCCGGGTACAACATGTACTCAAGCGGCCATTTGTTTAAAAGGGGCTCCACTTCCAATTGGCACACCTCCGGTTTACGAGGAGACCCGTTTCCTGGTTTCAGAGGGTCCCCCACGGATTGTGTGCATCGATTCGGCCTTTCTTGTGAAGACCGAGGATGTTGGCCAAATTATCATCACTGGCTCCCATGGCGGACTTATCGGGGGTAAGCGGGAGAAGGCGTTCAACGTGCAGGCTCTCGTCGCGGTCTTCAATGATGCCGGGGTCGGGGTTGACCATGCAGGGATCGGTCGCCTTGACCCGCTTGATGAACGTGGCATTGCCGCCGTGACTGTGGCGCACACAAGCGCCCGCATCGGCGATTCACGCTCCACCTACTACGAAGGGGTCATCTCCCATGTCAATCAACAAGCGATAACCCTGGGGGCATCTTGTGGGGAAAAGGTGCGGGACTTTGTGGAACGCGTGTGTAGAAGCGCGGTGTCTTAAACGAAGAGGACACTCCATGGTCAGCAATAATTAGGACATTCAATCCATAAGTGGTTTGTATGGAAGGAGGTTGGCAGGGGGTGAGCAAACTGTTTGGCTACACAGGAAAAATTTTGAGAGTGGATCTTTCTAAAGGCGAAACATGGTCAGAGGCCTTGGATGAAGAAGTATTAAAAAAATGGGTAGGGGGTGTTGGACTCGGTGCAAAATACCTTTACGAAGAGGTTCCTTCCGGAGTCGAATGGTCCGATCCCGAAAATCGGCTGATATGGTCATCGGGTCCTTTGGCAGGAAGTGGTGTTTTTGGTGCCGGAACATTTAATGTGACGACGAAGGGACCAATGACTCATATTGCCGGATCATCCCAGGCGAATGGCTTTTTTGGTGCCTATCTTAAGTTTTCGGGTTTTGATGGCATCGTCTTTCAGGGGAAATCGCCGAATCCGGTTTATCTCGTAATCCGCAACGGGAAAACACAGATTCAGGATGCAAGACATCTTGCCGGTAAGGATATTCAGAGGGTGGAGGACGATTTACGGACGGAATTGGGGGTCGGTGAACACGATGTAAGCATATATGCGATCGGGCCTGCCGGAGAGAATGGGGTCTTCTACTCTGTCATTGCAGGAGATCGGGGTCATGTGGCTGCCCATAACGGCCTCGGTGCAGTCATGGGATCAAAAAACCTTAAAGCCGTTGTGGCATACCGAGGAGACCTCAATTTTGATATTTCGGATCCGGTTGGATTGAAGGAAGCCAACAGAGAACTGTATGAATTTGCGAAGTCATGGGGTCCATTTCAGAAATTTGGAACTGCCGGAATTTTTTCAACAGTATATGGATCGGGTGCATTACCGGTGAAGAATTTAACCGAACACATTTTCCCTGAGCACGAGAAAATGAATGGTCAATATATAAGAAGTCATTTCAAGATTCAACGAAAGCCATGTTACAGGTGCCCCATTGCTCACGTGGTAGAGGTAACTGTCACAGAAGGACCTTACAGCGGTATAGTAGGAGAAGAACCAGAATATGAATGTTTGGCAGGACTTGGACCCATGATTGGAAATACAGACCTTGGAGCAGTAGTCATGTTAGTGAAAGAGATTGACCGCCTCGGATTAGATTGCAATGAGGCCTCCTGGACTATCGCCTGGGCAATGGAGTGTTTTGAGAAAGGGGTGTTCACTGAGAAAGAGACAGAAGGCCTTGCCCTTCACTGGGGAAATGTGGAAGTTGTTAAAGAATTGCTCAATCGGATTGCACATAGAGAAGGTTATATAGGCAATCTCCTGGCGGATGGAGTGATGAGGGCCTCTAAAAAAATTGGAGGGGAAGCAGCCGACTGGGCGGTGTACACCCAGAAAGGTGCGACACCAAGAGGTCATGACCATCGGGCAAGGTGGGCGGAATTGTTTGATACGTGCCTGACTAATACCAGCACCATCGAGTCAACATTCGGAGGGGTTAGGCCTGATATGGTTGATAACGTTCCTCCGATTACCGATCCTTTCTCCCATGAGGAAGTCTCCACTCTGAATGCCAAGTTTAATGGAATCCGCCAGTTTGATGATTGCTTAGGGATCTGCCGACTTGCATCACCCCACCCCAAACTCGTTTTGAAGTGTTTCAACGCTGTGACCGGGTGGAACTGGTCCCTTGAAGATGCTTTTACTGTTGGTAGACGGATTGTGAATCTCCTTAGGGTCTTCAATCTTCGGCATGGAATGAAAATTGAAGACGAAAGGCCTTCTGCACGCTACGGTTCTATTCCAAAAGAGGGACCCGCCCAAGGAAAAAACATTATGGAAAAATGGGACTCGATGGTTAAGAATTACTATAAATTAATGGGCTGGGACCTCGAAACAGGAAAACCCCTCCCTGAAACCTTGGAAAAACTGGGTTTAGAAGACGTAATGAAGTACCCCGCAGCAGAGCTGCGGGGTATCCAATTCCTCAAAAAACCTTCCTCCCCTTGATGGGGGAGGATTAAGGTGGGGGTGATGAGCAAGATCATTCCCCCCTCACCCTACCCCTCTCCC
>VGSD01000048.1 GCA_016875155.1 Deltaproteobacteria bacterium
CTTTGGAATACCGTTACGATCCCAACCCTTATATTCGTAATAAGTATCCAGGAGCTTCTCTTCGATCTCGGGGAATCTTTTCTTCCAATGGTCCTCAGGGGGCTTCTCATCTGCTCTACGCAAGCCTCTTCTGATATTGTTGGCTCGCACCAGATTGCGGTTCCTCTGATAGATTTTGTTGAGTCCGGCTTGATCCATATCGATGCCGGTTGCTGCTGAAATAAAAGCAGGGTAATTATGCATATGATAAGGAGGTTTGAGGGGGAAGGATGATAGGCCGGCGCACACTCCGAGGGCATCGTCGATGTAGTGCATCTTCTCCATCCACTCGACGATTTCAGAGGCCATTTGGGGCGTCGGGTAAAGTGGGTTGGCGTTTTCTCCCCTGGGTTCCCAGTCGAGAAAATATTTCTTAAACTTTTCGTCAGGGACCTGAATCCAGTCCTTCACAAACTCCTCTCTCATCTCTCTATTGGGGAAGGGTTCCTGGGGAAACTGCCCTTCAATCTGGGTGATGTTTGCCTTCTCACCGGTGCAATACATCAGGAAGTAAACCGGATTGAGCATTCCAAGTTTGAGGGGGAGCTGCTCATGCTTCTTGATGTTGTTATGGGCAAATTCTTCGGCCCCTTTTCCAATCTGTTTGGCTGCCCAATAGGTGCCATTGGCCAGAATATCTCCGATTCCTTCCCTGCGGACGATTCTATCAAGCAACCAGTAAAATCTTCCCTCGGTATCGGATGGCATTCCCGGCATGTCCTGGTCCGTTAAAATGCCAGCCTCATAAAGCTCAAGGGCGAATGCCATGGTTTGCGGGGTTGAAAACCCGTCCACACCATAGTCCGTGGCCCGTTGAGCGATCGTGAAACCGAAATCGAGGTTTGAAAACGCCGCCATGGTATAAGTCAGTTTCGAGTAACATTTCATCATATAGGTCGAAATTCCCGGGACGGAAATGATGGCCCCACACTTCATCGGGCAGTTATAGCAACTGATGAGTCGCGTCCGCACACTTTCTTGAGTCTCTCTCCACTTCTCTTCAACTTCTTTTGTCCAATAATCCTTTCTCCGGGTGCGTGCATTTCCCCACATGAAACCAGTGGTGTGCCACTTCTCATCAATCAGTTTCATTTCCTGCGGTGATCCAAGTCCTTCGAAGATGGGCTCTACATTCTTAATTGGGTGTTCCGCTCGATACTTTATATAATTCAACACATCGTTACAGAGCCCAATATATTCAGCCGGTCGAGCAATATTGATGTCCTTTGTTCCACGAACGGCAATCGCTTTAATTCCCTTGTCTCCCATTACAGCGCCTACTCCCTGTCGGCTGGCACTGGAGCGGCCCTGCTCAATGGAAGCCATATAAACCTTATTTTCACCGGCCAGGCCGATTGCAGCCACATGGATGTTTGGGTCCTTCAATTCCTGTCGAATCAGTTCAGCGGTCTCGTTAGCGCCTTTGCCCTTCAAATGAGAGGCATCGCGTAATTCCACTTTGTCATTGTTGATCCAGACATAAATTAACTTGGGGGACTTGCCGCGAAAGATGACTTTGTCATAACCTGCATATTTCAATTCCGGGGCGAAAAATCCACCCATCATAGAATACCCCATGAACAATGTCTGGGGAGACATGGTGGAGACAATGGTGCGGTTCGCACCAACAGCAGGTGTGCCACAGAGAAGACCAGTGCCGATGATGAGGAGATTATCAGAAGAAAAGGGATCGGTTTCAGGGGAAACCCGATCCCATAATATCTTGGCATTGGTGCCAAGGCCCCCGAGATGAAGCTCAGTTAACCTCTGATCTGTTTCTACCCTCTCGATGTTTCCCCGTGATAGATCAATTTCTAAATTGAATCCCGTCTCTGCGTACCTCATTTTTTTTCCCTCTAAGTATTAACTTGTTATTATTTTCACGTGTTTTTATATACTAAAATCCTAACCCTCTTTTCAAGACAAAAAATGTTTTTTCGTAAGTTTTTTTTCTGCCATGCAGATTCATCATTAAGAACTCTCCCTTTAGATGGAAGACTTCAATTCAAATGCTTCCTGAGATTGATAAATGGAGAACGGTCAAAACCAATAGCCTTGAAGAATGAAAGCATATCACCAGCATCCCATCGCACAGAGGTATGGATATCGTGGATCCCCTTTTTTCTAAAAAATGAAAAAAGCGTTTCAGCCAAAGTTCGTCCGATTCCAATTCCCATCTGCCGTGGGTCTACTCCTACCACTTCGATCCAACCGCTTTGTTCCAGACCAAATCCTTCTCCTTTGATCTCTCCAATGATGAAGCCGACCACGTGACCGTCCTTTAACGCAACAAAACCCAAAGCCTCCTGTTTTTTAAGATGGCGCCCGACCATTTGAATCCATTTTTTTGAGACTTTTTTCTGTAATATGGATTCCTGGATAGAAACGATTTCAGGGGCATCCTCAGCTTCAATCTTACGGACTTTGATCTCTATTCCCATATCCTATTCAATCAATTCGAATGATCTTGACATGCTTTCCGACCCATTCCGGAGGAAGATAAACACGGCCACTATTTCCGCTCTGTTTGACTTCCTTTTCTATCATCTCCTCTCCATAGACCTCGAACTTGGACTTGTTGTGAACGGTAATCGAAGAAGGCGGGAGTTCGAGGTTGGGCTCTTTTTTCTGTATCATACCATCCCTTAGGCAATCATCCCAAGTTAACTACTTTTCGATTACAACGCATCTATAATAGATGCGTCAAAAAGTTGTCAAGAAGAAAATCGGGAAAAGGCAAATAATTACTTTTTATCTATAAAATAACTACAAAATAATTATAAAAAGGATAAAAAGTGTTGTCAAGCAAAAAATATAACGAAGAATGGGGGTGGAGGGGGAGATAGCTTCTAAAGCATTTTAACGTATCGATCCTGTTCCTGGAAAACCTTTCCCAACTTCATCAGATGGTCTAAATGTTTTTTCATTAATGCCCGCTCGCCAAGTTCGAAAAAGGCCTTGGGTTCTCGCTCTCGACCGTAAATGATCCATGTCCTAACGATCTCTTCCATGGTCCTGGGTTTGACTAAAAAATCGAGTAACTTCCGGTTCCGTTCATGGATGACATTTAAATAATCGTCCCAGAGTTTTCCAGGATCTCCCATAAATACCCCTTCTTCATGGCTGGTCAGAAAGACTTCAGCGGGTATTTTTTTCAAAATGTTGATAGATTCAATCGTCTCCTCGATGTTCGAATCGAGGTTGCCGTACCAGGGGCCAAACCGGGTGAGATCGTAGTCCCCCATAAAAAGCACTTTGGGCTCTCGAAAAAAGAAAGCGAGATGGCCAGAGGTATGCCCGGGGGTGGAGATGACTTCGACCGTGACCCCATCTAGTTGAATGACCTGCCCGCCCTGGAGAAACTGGGTTGGTTTTCTTGGCTTAAAGTGGAACGTTTCCTTAAGAAATTGGATCCAATACTGCTGGTAGTCATGATGGTCTACTCCATACCAACCCAGAAAGAGTTCTAAGCTTGACAGAAGAGATGCTTCTTTATCTGATATCCACAGGGGAAGGTCATCAAAGAGATCGAGGTGCATGAGATGATCCTCATGGGCATGGCTGAGCCAGACCATCTTGACCCCATGATCCTTTCGCAGTTTTAAAAGCCTTTCTCGATCTGAGGCGGGATCGATGAGAACACCTGCTCCTTTGATATACAGGGAATGGCAAAAAGGATACTTGCCTTTGTTCTCACCCGGAATAAACCAGATCGGACCGAAATGTTGCTCTTCCATGATTCTTATCTCCAGAGGGACTTAAAGTCGAACGTTGACATCATAAAAACCTCAAGTAAAAATTTATCCTAACCCTCTGGTTCTTTCTTAAGAGGCTGTGTCGTAATTCCGTTCATGGTTCGAGAACCTCACCACGAACGGATTATCACATGATTAAAAATCAACCACTTAGTCGTTCGTCTCGGTTGCGAGTCGAAGCGACCTGAGTATGTCGAAGGGCGAATGACTAATAACAACACAGTCCCTAAGGAAGAAGGACTTTGATGAGGGTGATGATCATTCCGCGAAAGAGACCAATGAAGGGGTTGAGCAGCCCGAGAAAGAGCAGGCCGATCATGATGAAGAAGCCGTAAGGTTCGATACGGGCAAGGAAATATTGGGTTTCTCTCGGCGCGAACCCCATCAGGATTTTTGAACCATCCAAGGGAGGGAGGGGGATGAGATTGAGGGCGGCCAGTGTGATATTGATATTGGCAAGGGTATAGACTACGACAGCGGATATTCCAAAGGGAGACAAGCCTAGTAACCTGTGAATGAGCAATGCTCCGAAAGCCACCAAGATATTGGCAAGTATTCCGGCTGATGACACAAGGATGAGCCCTTTTCGCCGGTCAGGAATGTTGTTTAGATTGACTGGAACGGGTCTTGCCCATCCGAACCCTGCGAGAAAGAGCATGAGCGTTCCGATGGGGTCGAGATGTTTGATCGGATTGAGGCTCAATCTCCCCATCCATTTTGCCGTCGGATCCCCCATCCTGTTTGCTACCCATCCATGCGCCACTTCATGAATGACCACAGAATAGAGAAGTGGAATGACAAGGAGTAGAAAGGCAATCGGATCGTTCATCAAAAGCTTAAAAAGTCCCATCTATTTTCTTTAACCTTCTTTCGGATCTTTCTGTTTCGTCTATATTATGACCACCGGAAACGAAAATAGCAAATGAGTCTGCCCCATTGCAAGGTGATTTATGGAATCCTATGGCGATAACTGAAGCAGAATCCATCATTCATGGTTGGGCTCAGGAACTGATAGCCCTTGGTTTCCATCTCATCGAGCAATCGCCGAATATTGGGAGAATTACGTTTAACCCATGGCTGACTGCTTTCGGTTGCACTGGCAACAGTGGAGGTGAGGGAGATAGCCGCCGAAAATAGAGTCAGAGCCTCTCCGGTTGTTTTTAGAAATTCTCGTCGGTTCTGGGGACGAGCAATCTTGATCAGGTTTCCTCTACCCTTCGAAGCTCCGAAGGAGCGTAGCAGGGTATGCTTCGGCGGGTTTCGCCGAAACTGTGAAGATGCCTCGTGCTTCCGCACGGGGACCTTCACTCGATTTTTGAAGTGGGGTTAAGAGATTTGTTCGATGTCAAAGCTGAACCCGCTACACCTGGCCTTTCGTGTAGGTTTTGAGAAAGAAATTCAGGCGATCTGCCTGCCCGTCGGTCAGGTCTTTAAATTCCACTCCGCAGCGGCTGGTGATCAATTGAATAGTAAGCGACTCATATTCAGAAGGGGTTGAGAGTGGAGAGTCATATACGATTCGGCATGGTATTTTATGGAGTGTGAAGTCATCAATCCAGAGAAAAAGGTTTTTTCTTGAGTCCACCCAGTTTAGCTCTGTGTCATAGATATGTTCAAAAGACAATCCGCCCAAACTGACATCTTTGACCTTCCCGATTCTGTTGAGTCCATTCTGAATCGCGACAATGGCATCTCCTTTAACTAAGAAACGGGGATGTTTTCTCTTAACCATTTTGATTCATGCTCACGTGTCTGTCGGGTGAAGGGTAGAAGATGTCTGCTTGATTTTAAATGTTATTCTCTTTATTGAACCCTGTCAACAAAAAATGGGGGGATGGGTAATGGTTCACTGAAGCGTGGATAAAGTCCTTCAAACAGACTGTCATGTCAGGGGATTTCGTTTTTTGTTGACAGCGCCATTGAGAATCATTAGTTTTATAGTAGGACGAGGTGAAAGGAGGGGTCTATGATGGAAAAATTCCAAAAGATTCTCGTTCCTTTAGATGGATCGGATTGTGCGGAAAATGTTTTTCCCATGGTGGAAAAACTTGCATCAGAACTAAAGGCAAACATCGCTCTTTTACGGGTTGTCCTTGCCCATACCTTTCCCGGTGTGGACCCAACCGAGGCTGAACTGAAAGTCATCCAGGAGGCAGAGGGGTACCTTAAAAAAGTGGAGGATCGGTTGAAAGCCAAGGGATACAAGGTGGATAGCCATGTCCGGTATGGAAATGATGCAGAAGAGATCCTTGATCATGCCAATCAAAAGGATATTGATATGATCGCCATGACCACCCATGGCCGAAGTGGTGTGAAGCGATTCCTCCTCGGAAGTGTTGCAGAGAAGGTGCTTCGTTATTCTCCCAAGCCGATCTTTCTGGTGAGGTGTGCTTAAAGCAATTTAAAGCATAAAGTAAGAAAAGGAGAGAAAATGACGAAATCTCTAATCGTACTTCTTATTTTTCTATTTTTTATTGTTTCCCTTGGAATAGGGCAGGAAGTCTCTAAAACAGGATTCAAGATTTCAAGCGCTGCATATGAAAATAATGGTAGGATTCCTTCAACCTATGCCTGCGATGGGGCAAACATCAATCCCCCCCTCAAGGTTGAAAATACTCCCAAAGAAGCCAAATCTCTGGCACTGGTTTTTGATGATATCGATGCTCCACGTGGTTCCTATGTCCACTGGATTTTATGGAATATGGATCCCAATGTGAAGGAGATCAAGGAAAACTCTGTTCCGGAGGGCGCCATTCAGGGAACGAACGATTTTAAAAAACAGAATTACGGAGGTCCCTGTCCACCCGGACGCGGACACAAATATGTTTTTAAGATCTATGCCCTCGATACCCGTCTCGATTTAAGTCCTTCTTCCACGAAGACCGATCTTGAAAAGGCGATGAAAGGTCACATCCTTGCCCAGTCCCAATGGATCGGGACGTATAAAAAGAAAGGAGGATCTCCTCCTAAAAAATGATGGTACATTTTCCTCTCTGGATCATCTTCTTCCTGGTATTGACTTTCCTTTGCCCTGCGCGGAGTTTTTCAGCAGAGTCCTTAAACGTGAGGCTCGTTGGGCAATGTGACCTTCAGGGCCGTGAAGCCCTTCAGGTGGTCTTAAGAGGAAATTATGCCTACATTGGACACCATCGGGGCGATGCGTTTAATCCTTTGACAGGGAAGACCGAGTCCAATGGAACAACCATCCTTGACGTTTCCAATCCAAAACAACCCAAAATCATCAAACACATTCCCGGTTACAAAGGGGCCGAAAGCCGGGCTGTTCAGGTAGCGGAAAAATATTTTGATGGAAGGGACTATCTGCTTCGGAACCAGGAATCAGGAGAATTTATTGGTTTTGAAGTCTGGGATATTACGGATAAGGCAAATCCGAAACTTATCTCAAAGATTGACCGGCTCATGGCTGCACATAAGAGTTGGTGGGATGCCAAGACCGGATACGCCTATCTCTCCGGAATATCGCCCGGATGGAAGGGGCAACATATAATCATCTATGACCTGAGAAACCCTTCCGCACCCAAATTTGTATCGAACTGGGGCCTTCCCGGGCAAAGGCCAGGAGAGAGGGGCGAAAGCGTGAGCCTCCACCATCCTGTTGTTTCAGGAAACAGGGCTTATCTGTCTTACCTGTTTGGCGGAGATGTGGTGATCCTCGATATCTCGGACAAACAGAAACCAGTGATGATCGGGCATTTCGATTTTTCTCCACCCTTTTCAGGCACTCATACAACTGTTCCTTTCTTTAAGATGAAGATTCCAAATTTTTCTATGGGCATAGGAGATGTTCGGGATTTTCTTGTCGTTTCTGAAGAGTCTTTCAGCACCGGATGTCAGGAATTGAGAAGGCAACTCTATATCGTTGATGCAACCGAAGAGAGTCGGCCGACCCCGGTAGCGACCTTTAAAGTTCCGGATGGGGATTTTTGTGAGAGAGGTGGCCGTTTTGGTCCCCATCAATTTGCAGAGACAAAAGACGGGGAAATCATCGGAGGAGACCTTCTCTATATTGCTTACTTCAATGCGGGTTTGCGAGTCGTCGATATCTCTGATCCTTTTCACCCCAAAGAGGTGGGGTATTATATTCCGGATGCGAATGACAAAACCAAACTAGGGCTGAAAAGAGTGATCCAGACGAATGATGTGGATCTTGATTACCGGGGGCTGATTTATATCACGGACCGCGCTGGAGCCGGCCTCCACATTTTGGAATACACGGGTCCCCAATGATCCCCAGGGCAAAGAAGGCCGGCTGTTAAATGTAGGCGCAATCTTTAGGTTACGTGATTTTATCCGGAACAGTACATTTCAAAAAGAATCGCTCATTTTAAATATGAACAATGAAAGGTTCGCCTTTCTTACACCCCCATGGAAAAATCTTCCAGCATCACCACATTCCCTGCTTTAGCGGCTTTTCGAAAATAGACCTTATCCATTGTGATCATTGTTCCTTTTTTGAGAAGGGCGACCGTATGATAAACCGCATCATAAAAGGTAACCCGGTATTGATTCATTAGTTTAAAAGCCTCTCTGCAAAGTTCTGGGGTCGTTTCATGTTCAGGAAAACGGTATCCAATAAATATCTCCACGATTTCTTGCGCAAAATGAGGGTTTTTTATTCCCAGGACATTACCTACCTCAAAGGCCCAAAGTTTTGGCAATATCATTTCACCTTTTCCCGAAAGCCAGAAATTTAAAATATCCAGAGCCTTATCTCGACCCTGTTCGTCAGGGGAATGAAAGGCCCATTTCAAAATAACCGATGCATCAGGGACAATGACTGGTATGGCCATCTAACGTCTCCTCCGGTCTTCCTTGAGAGCTGCCACAATTTCCTCCGTAGACAGTGCAGGGCTCTTTTGTTTTACCGCCAAAAGCTTTTCAGTCAGTTTTTGTCTTTTGAGCGACATCAATTCTTTCATAATGGCCTCATTGACGACTTTGCTCCGTCTGCCGGGAGGAACCAACTCTTCCAATTCCATCACGAGTTCATGATTGATCATGAAATTGAGTTTCTTAGTTTTCTGTACCATTTTTACCTCTTCATATGAAGTATATTTATTACACCCTAATATTACCTAATTTTTTTTTAAAATCAACAGGGAATTTAGAGGGGCTTCCTTCTTGTTATTCAATCCTCCAATGGTTATAAATACTTTAAGGAGCCAAAATGGAGCAAAGCTATACCAACCGGCTGATTCATGAGACGAGTCCTTATCTGTTACAGCATGCCCATAATCCAGTGGATTGGTATCCATGGGGAGAGGAGGCGCTGAGTCGGGCCAAAAAGGAAGATAAGCCCATTCTGCTCAGTATTGGCTACTCCTCCTGCCACTGGTGCCATGTGATGGAGAAGGAGTCTTTTGAGAATGAGGCGATTGCTCAACTCATGAATGAGCGGTTCATCAACATCAAGGTCGATCGGGAGGAAAGGCCAGATCTCGATGAGGTTTATATGAATGCGGTTCAGGTGATGACCGGTAGTGGCGGATGGCCGATGACCGTCTTCTTAACCCCTGACCTTGTCCCTTTCCATGCGGGAACGTACTTTCCACCTGAAGATCGGATGGAGATGCCTGGTTTTCCAAAAGTGCTGACCACCATTTCCAACTACTACAGTGCCCATCGGGGAGAAGTGAAAAAGATGGAGCAACAGATGATTCATGCCCTCCATCAGATCGTTGAGATTCAACCCACTCCTGGGAAGTTGGATCCAAATATTCTCCAAAAGGCTTTCGATGAGATAGAGCGGCAATTCGATCCCATCAATGGAGGATTTGGCAAAGCCCCAAAATTTCCAAACAGCATGACCCTCTCTTTCCTCCTGAGGCATTGGAAAGCCACTGGTGAGAAAGAGGCGCTCAGAGTGGTAGAGGTGAGCCTTGAGAAGATGGCCAATGGTGGAATCTACGATCATCTCGGAGGAGGTTTCCATCGCTATTCTGTGGATGAGCGGTGGCTCATTCCCCATTTTGAGAAGATGCTTTATGACAATGGGCTTCTCTCCCGGACTTACTTTGAGGCGTATCAGGCAACCCAGAAGGAGCGATACCTCAGAGTGGGTGAAGAGATCCTCCAATATGTCCTACGTGAGATGAGAAGCCCTGAGGGAGGGTTCTATTCGACTCAGGATGCTGATAGCGAAGGAGAAGAGGGGAAATATTTTGTCTGGACAAGGGATGAGATCAAAGAATTATTGGGAAAGGAGAAAGGGACTCCTTTCTGCGCTTATTATGGGGTGAGCCCTCAGGGAAACTTTGAGAAGAAGGCTAGTGTTTTGAATATTGCCAGCCCCCTGAAGAAGGTTTCAGAATCATACAGCATACCCATTCCGGAACTAGAGAAATTGTTGGAAGGGGGCCGAAGGGTCCTTTTTGCGGAAAGAGAGATGAGAGTAAAACCAGGGCGGGATGAAAAGGTCCTGACCTCGTGGAACGGGTTGATGATCTCAGGATTCCTTGATGGATTTAAATTGACCCAGAAGAAAGAGTATCTCAAGGCCGCAGAGGATGCAGTCCATTTTATCCTTGATGGTTTGTTGAAACAGGGCAGGTTGATGAGGGTCTATACTAAAGAAAGATGGCATGTGAATGGCTATTCCGAAGATTATGCCTTTTTTATTCAAGCGCTCCTTGACCTCTATGAAGCCACTTTTGAGATGAGATATCTTAAGGAAGCTCATAATCTCAATGAGAGAATGATGGTTCAGTTCTGGGACGATAAAAATGGAGGGTTCTTCTTCACAGGGAAAGAGAATGAACCCCTGATTGCCCGCTCTAAAAATCCTTATGACAACGCCACACCATCAACCAACTCCATAGCCGTGTCCAACCTCACCAGGCTTGGTTATCTCACGGGAGACGATTCCCTGAAACAGAAGGCTGAGCAGATCCTCCAGCTCTTTCATCACTTTTTTACGGAACATCCCTCAGGTTTTGCCCAGATGTTGTCTGGATTCTCTTTCTTTCTCAATCCAGAGGAGATCGGAGTCGTGGGGGCGAAGGAAGACAAGAGGACAAAGGCGATGTTGAAAGAGATCTATCTGGCTTATCTCCCGAATAAGATCTTAAGCCTTAAAGATCCTAAAGAACCTTTGGAAGGAAGCTGGTTTCCATTCCTGAGGGAGAAAGAAATTTCGGATGTTCCTACCACCTTTATCTGCAAAGGATTTACCTGTCTGCCTCCGGTTCAGAATGTAAAAGAGTTAAAGAAGGTCATCCAATAAGAGATAGGGAGATCGGGGGATGGGGAGGTGTTATCCGCGGCCGAGAAAGGGCATGCTTACCGGAAGCATGATGGTTTCGAACATGTTCAATTCCGGCGGCAAAGCACACATCATGACAATAACCCGTGCGAGGTCGTCGGGATTCATGATTCCTTCCTGATGGGCCTGTTCTTCGCGGCCATCCCAGATCGGTGTCGCCGTGTTGCCGGGATGAATGATAGACACAGCA
>VGSD01000049.1 GCA_016875155.1 Deltaproteobacteria bacterium
CCGCAGCTCTGCTGCGGGGATGGTGACTGTTTCCTTTTCAGCGAACACGGGGTTTAATGCCCCGTGTGAGCTTTCCCGTTAGAAAGTTGAAAGCTTTCTAACGGGGTTTACTCAATGAGGGAACGGAATTCTTTTCCATCGTAGCGCTGAAACGCCGGGCCCGAATCAGGCTCCCCAAACTTCAATATTATCGAAATGTTATAAATATTATAATATTTATAAAAATTTTTCTTGACAAAATTATTTTTCTTTAATATAAGCGTGATATCGTTCATGCCCCCTGGAGTTTTATCATGTCCCCGATGTTCAAATCCGTTAAATCCGATAAAGTTTCAGAACACATCACCGAACAGATCCGAAAGGTCATCTTCGAGGGAGCCCTAAAGCCGGGTGATAAACTTCCGTCTGAAAAGAAATTAGCGGAGACTTTCCATGTCAGTAAAGCCACTTTGCGGGAGGCATTGAGGTCCTTGGAAGTATTAGGGTTTCTGGAAATTCGCAAGGGAGCTTCCGGTGGAGCCTTCGTGACGGAAATCGATATGAGGAAGGCAAGGGATAGCTTCACTAATTTTCTCCTTTTCAAAAACCTCTCTTTAAGCAATCTCTCCGAAGTTCGCCTCCTCTTAGAACCCTATGTTGCAGAGAAAGCAGCGCTTGAGATTACGGAGGAGGATCTTAAAAGATTAGAAAATTTGAATAAAGAGTGTGAATACGTCCTTAAACATGACATTCCTATTGAGTCCCGAAAGAATGAAATCGAATATCACAAAATCATTGGTAACATCTGTGGTAATCCTATCCTGATGTTTATTCTTGATTTTGTCGAGAACCTCCTGATTGATACCAAAGAGATCCTGCAACCGAGCAAGGAATTTTCCCAGAAAGTCCTTAATGCCCATAAACGGATTTATCGGGCTCTCCGGAAAAGGGATCCCAGAAAGGTCCGTGAAGAAATGATTAAACATGTCAAAGAAGTCGAAAAGGATCTCATGACCCTTCAGAAAGAAAGAGGTATAGAGGAAATAGACCTTCAACGTGTCTCGAAAAAGAGACCAATCTCTTTAGGATCGATGGGAATTTGAAATTTCTTGAGAAGGAGAAACATAAAGGTAAGCTTTTAAAAAGGATTATTTCCAGGAAAGGAGGTGAAAAAGGAGGCTAAAGGGATAGGGGGTTGAATTTCAATATTTATTTGGAGGTGAAAATGATGAAAAAGAAATTATTGTTATCCATTTTGGTATGGGTGTTTTTGACCAGCATCTTGATAGTAAGCATTGCATCGCCGGTTCAGGCTGCGACTAAGTGGCGATACCAGAGCATGTGGGTGCCTTCGATCACCCTCTGGAGGGGTGATAAATATTTCGGAGATTTAATGAATGTCCTGGCCAAAGGGGAGTTAGAGATTCAATACTTTCCGGGTGGAACTCTCATCACAAGGTCGGATGAAATCTTTGATGCAGTCGCAAAGGGAACGCTCGATATGTCCACCGACTGGCCAAGCTATTGGGAAGGTAAAAACACTGCCTTTGGCCTTATCACTTCCACACCCGTTTGGTTTACCCCGACCGACTATATGCTCTGGTTCTGGCAGGGAGGGGGCCTGGAATTGTCACAGGAACTCTATGCCAAGTATGGAATCGTCTGGTTTCCACATTCGGTCACAGGTCCTGAGTCAGGCCAGCGATCGAATAAACCGATTCGGAAGGGCGATGACTACAAAGGTGTGAAAATGAGACAGTGCGGTCGTGTCCAGGCGAAAATCCTTCATGATCTCGGCGGAGCGGCCATTTTTATGCCCGGAGCAGAAATCTACCTGGCCCTTTCGAGGGGAACCATTGATGCAGGAGAGTTTTCTGTTCCGGAGTGCGACTGGGCCATGGGATTCCAGGAAGTGACCAAATTCTGGGTTCTGCCTGGATGGCATCAGCCGGGTCCGGTTTCAGGCATCATGATTAGCAAGAAATCCTGGGACAAACTATCCGACCGGGTGAAATTTATGTTTAAAGAAGCGGCGATGGCAACCATGATGTGGAGCTGGACCTACTTTGAATACAGTTCGGGTGAGTATACGAGAAAATTTAAAGAAAAGGGAACCACGTATTCCATCCTGGATAAAGCCACTCTCGATAAGATCCATGATTTTGCTTATAAATACCTGATTGAAGATGCGGAAGCGAATCCCGACCATGCCAAGATTGCTTTTTCCCAGGCAAAGTACTTCAAAGATTTGCAGGAATGGCGAACGATTCAGGAACCCTTTATGTTTGGCCGGACGCCTCCAAAGATGGATGAGGTTTATTCCAAATTGGAGGCCATTGCCAAAAAACATAAAGTCTATGATTCGGTGATTGCTCTTGAGAGGACAGTTCGTAAAAGAATGGAGAAGCAGGATTTTTGGAAGGATGGGACTCCTTACAAAGAAAATCCCATCACTCCTAAGTAATCCCTCCCCTCACCTTTCCCTCTCCCCTGCGGGGAGGGGGAAAGGGTGGGGAATGCCTGGTATGGAGGTTTCCAGTGAACGCTGTCAGAAAAGTTGTAAATCATATAGACAGATTATCCGAATGGTGCGGAAGGATTTTTAGCTGGATTGTTGTCACGATTATCGGGTTATCCCTTTTTGAAGTATTTACCAGGAGAATCCTGGGAAAACCCACGATATGGACCCATGAGATTTTAAGCTACCTTTTTTGTGCGTCGATTATGCTTACCATGGGTTATGCATTACTGCATAAGTCGCATGCCAATATTGATATCTTTCATGAGCGTCTTTCCCCAAGAAGACGGGCAATCATCGATATCGTCACCTTCATTTTTTTTCTGGGCTTTTTTTCAACTATCTTTTTATGGAAAGGAATTGTCTTTGCGGCCACTTCCTGGGCCATGTTAGAAAGAACTCCGAGCGCTTTTAACTTTTATGTCTTTCCTGCCAAGACACTACTTCCGGTAGGGGCTTTCCTATTGCTCATACAGGGATTATCTGATTTTATTAAGAATGTCGTCTTTGTGGTTAAAGGAGAACGGATATGATTGAGATGTCTCCAGAAATCGCTGCCATCCTGATGTTTACGGGTATTGTTATAGGGCTCTGGTTAGGCCATCCCATTGCTTTTGTCCTCGCCGGCCTGGCGGCAATCTTTGGTTTTATCGGGTGGGGGCCCGAAGCCTGGTATATGTTCATGGGCCGAGCTTTCGATGCGGCCACCAACAACATCCTTATCGCCATTCCTAACTTCATTCTTATGGCCTCCTTTTTAGGAAGAACAGGCATCTCAGAAGGATTATTTAAGGCCATGATGTTTTTATTCGGCCCCATGAATGGAGCGGTTGGGCTGGCGGTTATCGTGATGTGTGCCATTGAAGCCGCCTGCACAGGGGTGATCGGGGCGAGCGTGGTGAGCATGACGATTTTAGCCATGCCGGTCATGCTGAAACATGGCTATGATAAACATCTTTCCTGCGGAAGCATTGCTGCGGGAGGAACATTGAGCATCCTCATCCCACCCAGCATCATGCTGGTCATGATGGCAGACCTGGGGGGCGTCTCCGTAGGAAAGCTCTTTGCAGGGGGGTTTGTGCCCGGGCTTATCCTGACAGCCCTATTTTTCATTTACATCCTTATCATCACTTATTTAAATCCGAACAAGGGCCCCGCTCTCCCCATGGAGGAAAGGAACGCTCTTTCATTCCGGAAGAAGACCCAGTTTATTCTTGTTCACATGGTTCCACCTATCTTTCTCATCCTCGGAGTCTTGGGCTCCATCTGGACAGGGGTGGCCACAGCCACGGAAGCCTCCGGCGTAGGAGCTTTCGTAGCCTTTCTCATGATGATTGCCTATGGGAAGTTTAACTGGAAAACCTTCGCCGATTGTATCTGGTCTGCAGTAAGAACCAACTGCATGGTCATGACCATTATCATCGGAGCTTCTCTCTTTACCGGCGTGTTCCTTGGCCTGGGGGGTGGCCAGGTCGTGACAGACATTATTATGGCCTTCGACTTCCTTGGAAAATGGGGAATGTTAGCGATCATGATGTTGATTGTCTTCGTCCTGGGTTTTTTAGTTGACTGGATCGCCATTGTTTACATCACCTTCCCGATTTTCCTTCCAATCGCTTCACAGCTCGGCTTTGATAAGATATGGTTTATCATCCTGATCGCTGCCAATTTGCAGATGTCCTTTTTAACGCCGCCCGTCGGCTACGCCTTATTCTATATGAAGACGACTGTTCCGCCGGAAATAAAATTGATTGATATTTACAAAGGGATTGTCCCATTCGTTATTCTTCAGGCCATAGGCTTAACACTCTTTATTCTTTTCCCATGGCTCATTACTTATATCCCAAGCATTGTTATCAGATGATGTCAGGAAGGGAGGGGGTAGCATGTTACCGGTTCGAACTTTTTTAATTCCACCAGGGTTGGTTACGGGATCGGGCTCTTCTGAAAAGGTTGGAGAGGAGAGCAAAAAATTGGGGGTGAAAAAGGCTTTGATCGTTACCGATCAGGTGATGGTCAAATTGGGGGTCGTGGAAGGGACGAAAAAAGCGCTTGAGCAGAACAAGGTGCCGTTTGTCATCTACGACGCTGTTGCAACGGAACCCACGGTCGATTATGTGAAGGAAGGCCTCAAGATATTCAAAGAGAGCGGGTGCGATTTCCTGATAGCGGTTGGTGGAGGAAGCCCGATTGACACTGCAAAGGCCATTGCCATTATGGCGACCAATCCTGGCTCCATTGAAGAGTTTAAGGGATTGGGCAAGGTTCCCAAAGAGGGCGCTCCCCTCATAGCAATTCCTACGACGGCAGGCACCGGAAGCGAGGTGACCCAGTTCACCATCATTACCGACACCCGAACAAACGTGAAAATGCTGATCGGCAGTCCTTTCATCATGCCGAAGGTAGCTCTTGTCGATCCGTTGCTTACTCTCTCGTGCCCTCGCGGCCTTACCGCAGCGGTTGGGATCGATTCATTGACGCACGCGATTGAAGCCTACGTTTCACTCAAGGCGCAACCCATGAGCGATATCTTTTGCCTTTCAGCCATTGAACTCATCTCTTCCAATTTGAGACAGGCCTGGGCCAATGGAAATAACATCGAGGCACGAGAGAAAACAATGCTGGGAGCCCTCCAGGCAGGCATTGCTTTCAGCAATGCTTCGGTCGCTTTGGTCCATGGTATGTCGAGACCGATCGGAGCCTATTTTCACGTGGCCCATGGGGCTTCGAATGCGGCCCTTTTGGGGGTGGTGACCGAGTTCAGCCTCATCGGAAATCCGGCCCGGTATGCACAGATTGCAAAAGCCATGGGAGAAAATATTGGAGGATTTTCCGATCTGGAAGGAGCCCAGTTGGCCGCAAAAGCGATCAAAAGGTTGATCAAAGATATTCAGATTCCTTCATTAAAAGATCTGGGGGTGGATCAAACAAAATTGGAACAGCTGGCCCCCAGGATGGCTGAGGATGCGATTGCAAGCGGAAGTCCTGGGAATAATCCGCGTCAGGCAACGAAAGAGGAGATTGCTGAGCTTTATAAAATAGCTTATTCACAATGATCTTCAATTCATCCTGAAGAAAAACCTATGGAAAGATAACTTAAATGGAGGGGGTTCACAGATGAAAAGGGTTAAAAATTACATTAACGGAGAATGGGTCGATTCGAAGACAAAGGAGTTTGGAGAGGTTTGGTGCCCTGCCACCGGCGAAAAGATCGGAGAAGTTCCTTTTTCTACGGCCGAAGATATCGATCAGGCTGTCCAGGCAGCCAAGAAAGCTTACTGGGAGTGGCGATGCACACCTCCACTGACTCGGGCCAGGTACTTCTTCAAACTGAAAGATCTTTTCGAGAATGCCTTTGAGGATATTTCTCGAATCCTGGTCACCGAGGAGGGGAAAACGCTTGATGAGTCGAGGGGCGAAGTCCGCCGGATGATCGAGAATGTGGAGCATGCCACTGGCGTCACGACCCTGATGACGGGTTATAATCTTGAGGATATCGCCCAGGGCATCGATTGCACGGCCGAGCGTCAACCCATCGGTGTATTCGGAGTCATCGCTCCCTTCAATTTTCCGGCCATGGTGCCATGGTGGTTTTTACCCTATGCGGTTGTGTGTGGAAACACCTATATCGTGAAGCCCTCAGAACAGGTCCCCATGACACAGACAAGGATTTTCGAGGTGATTGATGAATGCGGGTTTCCGGAGGGGGTGATCAATATGGTCCATGGAGCAAAGGATGCCGTGAACGGAATGCTCTATCATCCGGATATCAAGGGGATCTCGTTCGTGGGTCAGAGTTCAACAGCCCGATATGTTTATAAGGCTTGCGGAGAAACCGGCAAAAGAGTTCAATCCCTTGGCGGGGCGAAGAACTTTGTACTGGTGATGCCGGACGCCGAGATAGACAGACATATGCCGTCCATGATTACCTCTTTTTATGGATGCGCGGGGGAGCGATGCCTTTCAGGGTCTGTCCTGGTTGCCGTTGGGGACGTTTATAAGGAACTTAAAGAAAAATTTATTGCTGCAGCCAAAGCGCTCAAAGTTGGGAATGGCCTTCAAGAAGGGGTTCAGATGGGGCCTGTGGTATCAAAAAAACATAGGGAAAAAGTCCTCGGGTATATCGAAAAGGGGATCAAGGAAGGTGCAAAGTTGATCCTGGACGGACGACATATTAAGATTGACGGTCACCCTGATGGTTTTTTTGTCGGCCCTACTGTCTTTGATGAGGTTCACCCGGACATGACTATTGCGAAGGAGGAGATCTTCGGGCCTGTCGTCTCCCTGATCCATGTCAAAAATTTGGATGAAGGTCTAAAGTTGATCGAAAACAGCGAATACGGAAATGCAACCTGTCTTTATACGACAAACGGAAAAACAGCCCGGGAATTCAAGTACCGTGCCGTAGCGAGCATGATGGGAATCAACCTGGGGATTGCAGCGCCGATGTCCTTTTTCCCATTCGGAGGCGCCAAAGGTTCTTTCTTCGGAGATATCAAAGGTCATGGTCGCGAGGTCTTCCAGTTCTTTACCGATACCAAAGTAGTGATTCAGCGCTGGACGTAAAATGAAAGCGCAGAGGGCAAAGCGCATAGCGAAATCATACAAGAAATCACAAGACACAGCTTAAGGAGAATTTGGGTATGGCCCTTACGACATTCGGAGCGATTATGGGATTTGCCGCAGAAATGGTGGGTCAGTCCGGGAATATTTACCGGAACCTGGTCCAGCAGGCCAAGGAACATGGCCTGAAAGAGACATTACAAGCCTTATCAGCAGAAGAGACTAAAAACCATTCCCTCATGGAGAAGACACGGCGGGAGAATGTGACGGAGATGATCCTGGAGCCCATTGCCGGATTTCAAAAGGAAGACTATGAAATCGATTTAAAGACAGAAGAGCGCATGGAAGATGGGGATCTTGTCAGGATCGCTTTGGCCCTTGAGGAGAGGGAGAAGAGATTCTTCAGCGATGCCTCCTCCAAGCTTCCCCTTCCGGAAGCAGCGAGGATTTTTCGCAAAATCGCCCTGAGAAAGCAGGAAAATATTACCAGACTCCAGAACCTCGGATTGAATCAAACTTTAAAGAAAAGCATTTCAGCTTAGGGCATCCAATTCTCGCGCTCCGGCGAGTTTGAAATTCATGCAAAGGAGAACCCACATGTCAACCAAACCGAAGATGCCTCACCCAGAACATGAGATACATCTCTGTTTTCTTGAGAATATTGGCTATTTGAGATCACCGGAGTTGCTCGAAATCGGAGTGGATCGAAGAGAAGAGTACAAAAGGCTTGTCAGGGGAGCCAAATTCATCTGTAAAAAATGCGGTCGTGCTGCAGCGAAAAAGAAAAACCTTTGTGAACCGGAAACATTATGATTTAGGAAAGAGGGGCTGGATTCTCACGGGCGGTGTGTTTCTCACTTCTTTCAGCCTGATCACCTTTGAGATCACCCTCTCCAGAGTTCTTTCGGTCTTACTCTCTTACCACTATGTTTTCATCATCCTTTCCTTAACGCTTCTGGGTCTCGGGATGGGAGGCATTTCAGTCCATTTTCTGAGATCAAGAACGTCAAAGAACCATAGCAATTCGATTTCATTAACCTTTTTCGCTTCCCTCTATTCACTGACAATCTCTTTCTCTATCCTTTTTTTGATCTGGATGGGTTATCTCGGAAACATCCTTTTTTATTGTCTCATCCTGTTCGTGCCTTTTCTTTTTGCCGGAATGCTCCTGGCAACAGTCTACTCCAGGTATCCCGAAGCGAGCGCAAGAATTTATGGTATGGACCTGATCGGAGGGGCAGCAGGCTCTATCGGAATCATTCCACTCCTGAACCTGCTGGGAGGGATAAACGCCGCCCTTTTTCTCGGTGTCGTCGCCGCCCTGGCCGCTTTGCTTTTTGCTCTGACTGAGGCAGAGCGTGTTAAAAAGAAATGGTTTTTGGCCACCGGAAGCTTCCTGGTCCTATCCCTTCTATGGGGAACAAACCTCACTGCCATCTTCTTGCCCGCCTTACCCATCGGTGAAAACCCGGAGAAGGAGATCCACGATGTCCTTTCCGCACCTTCCTCACATGGGAAGATTGTCGAGACGAGGTGGAGCGCCTTCGGTCGAACCGATCTGGTCTCTTTCGGCAAGAACGCGGATCACATGGATCTCTATATCGATGGAACCGCAGGCTCCCCCATGTATCAATTCACCGGAGATATTGATCGTCCCAGGCATGCCATTGACGCTC
This sequence comes from Deltaproteobacteria bacterium, assembly GCA_016875155.1. The sequence continues at coordinate 8,737 of VGSD01000049.1, forward strand.
TGAAAAATAGTTTTCCGGGGTACCTTCCGCTTGCTCATCTCCGTGAGCATGAAAAGGATCACATCCTCGTCATAGGACCGGGTGGGGGCAGGGATGTCCTTCTCGCACGCATGGCCGGGTTTCGAAAGATTACAGCGGTCGAAGTGAACAGGGACCTGGTGGACATCGTCCGGGAATATTCAGCCTATAATGGAGACATCTATACGGACACCCAGCGGGTAAGTCTTGTCATTGAAGAGGGACGGCATTTCCTCAGAAGCCGTGGAGGACGGTATGACATGATTTTCCTCTGTCTTCCAGTAACCCACACCAGCCGAAGCCTCGAGGGATATGCGCTTACGGAAAATTTTTTATTTACGACAGAATCCATCCAGGACTATCTGCATCATTTGACCGAGGAGGGGCGGCTTGTAGTGGTGGGACATAACGATGCCGAGATCCTCCGACTCCTCTCCATCTCTCTGAGTGTTCTTGGTCGGAGAGAGATCGGAACCGTCGAAGCGATGAAGCAAATTTGCATATTGGGTTCTGATCTGTACCCCGTGTTCGTCCTGAAGAAAACTCCCTTTGGGACAGAGGAAATGTTTCTTGTCTTTCAGGCGATGAGTCAATTTGAACTGGATCCAGGGACCTCTTATTTACCATCCATCGGGCAGACAGGGATGCTCAACCCGGCGCTGATGCACCTTGCAAGAGGTGAGATCACGCTTGACCGTTTCATCCATATGGTAAAAGATCAGGGTTATGATATCAGCCCGACCTCGGACAACAAGCCTTTTTTTTACAAGATTGAGAGAGGCATCCCAGCCCCTGTCTTCCTGGTCTTCTGGCTATCCATGATGATATGGTTTCTCATCATATTGGTTCCTTTTCTCTTGAGACTGTGTCGTAATTCCGTTCATGGTTCGAGAACCTCACCACGAACGGACTACGACATGTTAAAAATCAATCACTTAGCCGTTCGTCCTGAGTGTGTCGAAGGACGAATGGCTAATTACGACACAGTCTCTTTGGAGGAAGGGAGGGCTATCCAGGGCAGGAAGGATTCGAGGGGTGGGAAAAGATTGGCCCTGAGCACCTGGAAGTCCATTGCCTTCTTCTCGATGCTCGGGATGGGATTTATGTTATGTGAAATCTCCTTTATCCAGAGGTTAACGCTCTTCCTTGGCCAGCCTACTTTCACCCTCGCGCTTTTAATCTTTTCGTTACTGGGATGGGCGGGATTGGGCAGCTTATGGAGCGGGCGCTTCGGTCCGGAGAGTATCAGGAGAGGAATCGCCATTTCCTCCTTAACCGTCATCATCCTCCTTTGCCTCTATGCTTTTCTGCTTCCTCCGCTTCTGGACCAATTCTTAAAGCATACCCTTGCTCTCCGGGGATTGATTGTTAACCTGATACTGGCTCCTGTAGGCTTTTTCATGGGGCTGCCTTTCCCATTGGGCATAAGATTACTTAAAGAAGGGGGGATGGGAAACCGTATCCCCTGGATGTGGGGGGTGAATGGGAGCGCTTCGGTTTTGGGATCGGCGATGACCATTCTGATTGCCATCAGTCTCGGATTCACCCAAGCGCTTTTGGCCGGTGCGGTCTGTTATCTCATTGTTTTTTTGATATTTGCAAGAGGGTTGATTGCCAAGGAGATCAATCGGCAAAAAAAAGTACATTAAAGAGTTAAAGATATTAGAGCAGAATCTTTTTTTCTCGGTAGGCTTTGAGGTATTCGAGGCAGTATGGGTCTTGATTGATGAGAGTCCTGCCGGCATAAACGGAGGACATGAGAGCCTGATCCCGGACATCGACAAGAAGCGTATCCAGACCAGCAGCCATGGCCATGGTTAAGAATGTCCGGTTCATCAATTTTCTCCCCGGGAGTCCCATGCTGATGTTGCTCACCCCACAGATGATATGGGAGTCAATGAATTTTGCTCGGATGTTTTTCATCGTTTCCAGAGTGACCAGGGCCGCATCAGGCTCAACAGCCACTGACAGAACAAGAATATCGAAGTAAATGTGATCCGGCGGGAGGCCGGCTTCGATCATCCGTTGGAATAGCCTTTCTGCGATCACCAACCTTTCTTCAATCGTTCTGGGAATGCCCTGATCGTCCATCAAAAGGACAACGATTTTGCATTTCTTCTCAGAAATGACGGGAAAGAGTTTGTTCCATTTTTCTTCTTCACCGGAGATGGAATTGAGGATAGGGGGCTCCGGATGGCGGTAGACCGAAAGGCCGACTTTCAGGGCTTCGGGATTGGCGCTGTCGAGCATCAGCGGGATAGAAACCTCTTTCTGGACAATTTCAACCAACCAGGGTAAATCCTCCACCTCATTGCCGGAAGCGACACCTGCATTGACATCCAGCACCTGTGCCCCGCATTCATACTGGATTTTCGCCATTTTCCTGAGAAAGTCTTCATCCCGATTCAGGATGGC
>VGSD01000050.1 GCA_016875155.1 Deltaproteobacteria bacterium
ACCCGAGAGGAAGAGGCCGAACAGAACAGGACATCTTCTATCAGGTGGTTCTTCCTGGAGCGCGAATCGACGTTTATCGTGAACCTTCCCGTCTTAAGAGGGAATGGAAAAGAGAGTTCCCGGACGAATTGAATCAAATTGAAAACTTCTATGGAGAACTGGGGCGAATCAAACAATTATTAATAAAGATAAAAAACAAAGAACCGGCTGGATCGTTCTTCCCTATACAAAACAGATCTTTACTCAGGAGGTGGCTCACCTTTGATAACCTTCCGAAAGGGGGGACGGACCCATGGCTCTCAACCTTTTCGTCCGAATTCAAGAAGTTCATTGAACTCCAGATGATCTCCCGCGGGAATCTCCTCTCAGGTTCTTTTCCCCTTTCCCTGGTTTCATACCTCTTATTAAGTGACAAAGAGGACGACTGGGGAAGGGAGGTCGATTTAGAAACCGTGACAAAAGACCTCTTTGAAAAGTTGGGCCAGTCGGGGGGAAGAGTCGAAGAAGTCGAGGATGTTGAGAGCATAGAGATAAAGGGGAGGAAAAGTTTTTCCCTTCATCTGAAAGGAGACGAAAGGATTATTCGAGCCCGGTCTCTCATTTTGAATTCCCCCCTTCACTGCGTTTCCGGCTTTTTCGGGAAGAGAGGGAAGGCGCTAACCGGGTGGAGCAAAAAAATCCGACCCCGTTATGTACTTGTTCCGATCTTTTTAGGAATTCGTGAGAGGGTGATTCCGGTTGGCATAAGGGATTTACTCATCTCGGTTCAGAACTCTGAAAAACCGTATGAGGGCGGAAACCTTCTCCTTCTTAGCCTAAGCAGGAAAGGGGATGTGAATCAGGCTCCGGAAGGAAAGAGGGCACTTACAGTGATGAGTTTAAGCCCTTTAAATGGATCAGAGAAGAGCAACCTCTCTGAGTTGAAGGATGGAATGATGAATCATTTAATCCATCTTTTTCCATTTCTTGAAAATCATATTGAGTTCATCGACCGAACATGGACAGAAGACCAGATGAAGAGCTGGTCCTATCCCCATTATTATTATGAGATAAATTCTGAAATTGAATGGAGAAATGGGGTTGTGCCGACAAGGATTTCAAAACATCTCTATTATGCAGGTCGAGAAAATTTCCCTTATTTAGGATTAGAAGGCGAGGTTCTCAGCGGATTATTGATAGGAACACAGATTTTGAAAAGGGATCAGTAACTATTTCTCTCCTTTTTCGACTTCGAATGAAAAAGCTCTTCCTCATCGAACTCATCACCGTACATATCATAAAGTTTATTGAGTGACTTCGGCTTTTCGTCTTCATAAACGAAAATGTCCTTGGTCGTCAATTCTTTCCATTTTTCAAAACTGATGTGGTTTTCCTGATCCCTTATCATACTCTTTCTCTTCTTATTCTTACAATTGTTGTTCTCACAGAGAATAACAGCAAATTTCTTGCCAAGGCCAAATAAAAATAAAATAAAAGTCTAACTAATTGATAATAATTAAAAAAAATCAATCAAGTATAAAATTTCCATGATTGATATAGATGTGAATAACATTAATTGTCACAAAAAATGTAATATTTGTATTCCAATTTTAGTCAGGGGGACAGGATTATTAATATTTAAGAATAAAAGGGAAATGGAAACACTGAGATAGGATCGAGAAAAGTCCCTTTCCTCTTAAAGGCATAAATTTGTTCATAAATATCGTTATCTGTATAAAAAATGTTCACTTTTTAAAAATTGAGTAAAGGGTTTCCGCCCTTTTATTTATTGATTATTGAATAAAATTAACAAGTTATGTTGAATCGGATAAACATGGTATAAATATTGCTTAATAATCTTCTTGACAAAGAATAGATAAGGGGCTAATTTTAAACAAATATTTACTTTAATCTGGAATGAATGCAAATTGATTTAAATGTAAGGAGGTTCATATGAAAAGGGTGATGGGGTTTGGTGTTTTCTTTGCGCTTATAGTCTCATTATGCTTTGCCCTATCCATCATGGCTCAGGAGAAGAAAGAGACAGAAGGGGTTTATACGATCAAAAAAGGGGATACACTCTGGGATATATCTGCAAAATTTTTAAAAGATCCATTCCTCTGGCCTAAATTATGGCAGAGGAACCCTTATATCACCAATCCCCATTGGATCTACCCTGGGAATCCGGTTCGTCTCTCTGCTTTTGAGGAGGTAAAGAAGGAAGAACCAAAGAAGGTTGTTGAGGAGAAACCCAAAGAGGTAGAGGTGAAAAAAGAGGTAGCCCCAGTGGTGGCGGAGGTGAAGAAGGTAGAGACCCCTCCGGTTGTGGAGAAGAAGCCTGAGGTGGTTGTAGAGAAGAAACCGGTTGAAGAGAAGAGGGTTCATCCTGAGATTCGCTCCGCAGGATTTATTGCAAGTTTCGACTATAAAGGGATTGGTATCATTCTTGACAACAGAGAGGGAAAGAACCTGATGGCCGAAGGCGATGTCCTCTATCTGGCTTTTAAGGCAACGGAGCCAATTTCGATTGGAAATAAGTATACCGTTTTTAAGGCTTCAGACGTTATACGTGACCCGGTGACGGATAAGAAGATAGGGAGAAAGTATAACATTGCTGGGAATATCGAGATCATCGATCAAGCCGGGAAATTTTATACAGCAAAAGTGCTCGAGGCTTTTGAAGCTATCAATAAGGGCGATATGATTCAGCCCTACTCAAAGGAGAAGATGGAGATCGAACAGAAGAAATAAGCGACAGGAAAAAGTTCCATTATCGTCAAAAGCTTTGGAGGTACCTGATAACCTCCAAAGCTTTTTTTATCATCCGGTTTTCCTGAAAGAAAAACCAGTCTCCCCTAGGTTTTATGATGGCAGATGACCTCTTTTATTGGGTGGCCTTAAGTTTCGTTCCTGGGGTCGGAAGCGTTTATATCAAGAGGCTTCTTGACCGATTTCAGGCCCCAGAAGCTGTCTTTCAGGCGTCGATGAAGGATTTACTTGAGGTCGAAGGCTTGGGAGCAAAGGTAGCTAGTGAAATCAGAAAAGGGCCCAATGAACAGGCGGTGAAGAAGGAATTGGTTCTGGTTGAAAAAGCAGGAGCCAGATTGATCACCCTCCAGGATAAAGATTATCCTTCCCGCCTGCGGGACATCTATGATCCACCTGCGTTGCTCTACTTGAAAGGAGGGTTAAAAGAGGAGGATGAATTAGCAGTTTCGATTGTGGGGAGCAGAAAGACGACACCCTATGGCAGGTGGGTGACAGAAAAGATTAGCAGGGATCTTGTTCGTCACGGCGTGACCATTGTGAGCGGAATGGCAAGAGGGGTTGATTCAGTGGCTCATATGGGAGCCATTGCAGGGGGAGGGCGAACCATCGCTGTTCTGGGTTGTGGAGTGGATGTGATCTACCCTTCGGAGAATCGGAACCTCTTTACCAAAATCATTGAGCAGGGGGCTGTGATTTCGGAGTTTCCAATGGGTTCTCCGCCGGAGGGGGGACATTTTCCCAAGCGGAACCGGATTATCAGCGGGCTCTCCATCGGTGTGATTGTGGTGCAAGCCAGTGCGGATAGTGGATCCCTGATTACCGCAAACTATGCTCTGGAGCAGGGAAGGGAGGTTTTTGCCATCCCGGGAAATGTAGGGGCAGATGGAAGCCGAGGGACGAACCGGTTAATCAAAGATGGAGCAAAACTGGTTGAGTCGAGCGAGGATATTCTGGAGGAGATTCTGCCCCAATGGAGAAGAGAGAAGGAGAGGGTTGAGGAGGTCAAGCCCCGTGGACTCGAATTGAGCGAAGAGGAAAGAATTCTTTATGAAATGCTGGGAGAGAATCCTCTCCATATCGATGTGATGATTCGTGAAAGCGGGTTCGAGCCCGGAAAAGTCTCAAGCTTTCTCTTAAATCTGGAATTGAAAGGGTTCATTTCCCAGTGGCCCGGGAAGTGCTTCAGTAGGAAGATGTGAAAAATGAAACGGAATGAGTTATGAATTGAAAATTATGAATTGAGAGTTATGAGTTGAGAATGAAGGAAAAGAGAGGATCATACAATAGATGACAAAGGGAATGATCGTTGTTGAATCTCCAACCAAGGTTAAGACGCTCCAGAAATTTTTAGGGGATGACTATATCATTAAGGCCTCAGTGGGACATATTAAAGATCTTCCAGAGGGTCAATTGGGTGTGGACCTTGATAAGGATTTCCAGCCCAAGTATGTCACCATCCCCGGGAAGAAAAAGGTGCTCGGAGAACTGAAGAAGACAAGCAAGACGGTTAAGAATATCTATCTCGGCCCAGACCCGGACCGGGAAGGAGAGGCGATTGCCTGGCACATTGCCGAGGAGATCGGCAATCAGGGTAAGAAGGTATATCGCGTCCTCTTCAATGAGATTACAAAGAAGGCCGTGCTGGATGCCCTAAAGAAACCCGGAGAGTTACAGCAATCGAAATTCGATGCCCAGCAGGCCCGGAGGATTTTGGACCGTCTGGTGGGATATCAGGTCAGTCCCATCCTCTGGGAGAAGGTGCGGCGGGGCTTGAGCGCAGGCCGTGTGCAATCGGTTGCCGTCCGAATCATCTGCGAGAGGGAGAGAGAGATTCAAGGATTCATCTCCCAGGAATACTGGAGCCTTACCGCCACCCTGAAGGGAAAAGATTTTCCAACCTCCTTTGATGCCAAACTGGTCAAGTGGAAGGGGAAGAAGGTGGATATGGCCAATGAGTCTGAAGCCTTGGCCATGAAGAAGCGGCTCGAATCGGTTCCCTACACCGTTTCAAAAATAGTTGAACAGGAGAAGAAGCGGCATCCCCTTCCCCCTTTCATCACCAGCCGTCTCCAGCAGGATGCATTCAGGAAACTTTCTTTTCCCGCTTTTAAAACAATGAAGATTGCCCAGAAACTCTATGAGGGAGTGGATCTGGGTGAGGCAGGATCCGTGGGATTGATCACCTATATGCGGACCGATTCTCCACGCATCTCATCAGAGGCAGTCCATCAAGTAAGGGAATGGATCAATCATCGCTTTGGAGAAACTTTTCTTCCCTCTAAACCCAATATTTATAAAAGCAGAAGGGGCGCTCAGGAAGCCCACGAAGCGATCCGACCCACCTCGATCGATCTAGAGCCTGAAAAGATCAGGGCTTATCTGAATAAAGATGAGTGGGCCCTCTATAAATTGATCTGGGACCGATTCGTTGCCTCCCAGATGGCTTCCGCAGTTTTTCTTCAGACAACGGTTGAGATCAAGGCGGACGAAGGGGTTTTTACTGCCTCTGGAAGCGTCCCTGTTTTCATTGGATTTATGGCACTCTATGTGGAATCTGAGGACAATCACATCAACGGAAATGGACAGGCAGAAGGGGAAGAGAAGAAATTGCCCCGTTTTTCTGAGGGAGAGATTCTCGAGTTATTGGGACTTACGCCCAGACAGCATTTCACTCAGCCTCCTCCCCGATTTTCTGAGGCCACATTGATTAAGGAACTTGAAGAGAAAGGAATTGGAAGACCTTCGACTTATGCTACGATTTTGAGCACAATTAGAGGGAAGGGATATGTAGGGATGGAAAAAGGGAAATTTTTCCCTACGGAATTGGGTTTTTTAGTCAATGACCTTCTGGTCGTCAATTTTCCAGATATCCTCAATATCGAGTTCACGGCTCTGATGGAAGAGAACCTCGATAAGATTGAGGAGGGAGGAAAGGGTTGGGTGGAAACACTTAAAGAATTTTACGTCCCGTTCGAGAAGGACCTGCAAATGGCCAAGGTCTCCATGCGGGATGTGAAACGAGAGCAGATTCCCACGGACGCGGTCTGTGAACAGTGTGGGTCAAAGATGGTGAAACGATGGGGCAAGAGGGGTTATTTTTTAGCCTGCTCGAGTTATCCGGAATGCCGTTATACCCGTGAGGTAGAGGAAAACGGCGAATCTCAAAAGGTGGAGACTGATGTAAAGTGTGAGAAATGCGGAAGCCCAATGGTGATCAAGAATGGCAAGTTCGGAAGGTTTTTAGCCTGCTCTAATTATCCTACCTGTAAGTCCACACAATCTCTCAATACGGGTGTCCACTGTCCACAGGATGGATGCGAAGGAATGCTGGTTGAGCGGAGGTCGCGCAAGGGAAGGACCTTCTATAGTTGTTCCAATTACCCTCAGTGTACGTTTGCCCTGTGGGACAAACCCATTCCCGAGAAATGCCCGCAATGCGATGCTCCCTTTCTAATTGAGAAGCAGGGGAAGGCGGGGATCGTTAAACGGTGCTATCGGAAAGAATGTGGATACCGTGCATCAGAATAAACGGCCTCGGTACCTTCTTTTACCCCCAATGACCTTCTTTCGCGAAAACCGGCGCTGAGCCAACTGAAAAGGGAAGTAGACGAGACGATTGATCAGTGTGGGCGGATGATTCCATTGGAACCTTTTCGCAATAGAGGAGATGGAATAAAAATCTTTCCATGCCCCTTTCCACCCCTCACGAAGTGTTTCCACGTTCATCTTCTTCGGAAAGAAATAGGGTGCGACTTCATTGGGATTTTCGAGTAACCACCATCGGTCCTGATAGAGGCGGCCTTCTTGCTTCAAACGGTGGTAAAGAGCCGTTTCTGGATAAGGGGTGAGCAGGGCAAAGACCACAGAGAAGAGTTTGGTCTCAATGCAGAACCTCACGGTTTCCTCAAAGATGGCAGGGTTATCCTCATCAAAGCCGAAGATGAAAGAGCCCCAAATGGTGATTCCGTGCCGATGGAGGGCATCGATGATTTCTCTGTATTGCTCGGGTTCGTTCTGATATTTCCCTGAAAGGTTGATATTCGATTTTGATAGCGATTCAAATCCGATGAGAAGGCCCATGCATCCACTTTTGGAGAGAAGTTCAATGTTTTTTGGATCCTTCAACCCATGCAATGAGGCCTGGCCAATCCACTTCTTTCTCAAAGGGGTCAGGGCAGTGAAGAGCTCTCTGAAATAAGAGGGGTTTCCAATGATGTTGTCATCATTAAACATAATCAGGCGACGGGAAAGATTTTTGACCTCTTCGATCACCTCCGCCACAGACCTGAACCGGTAAGTATCTCCGAAAAATTTCCGAACCGAGCAGAATTCACACCGATAAGGACACCCCCGACTCACCTGAACAACATCGAGTGGAAAATACCCCTTTTGAGGCAATATTTCCCTTCGGGGCATTGGAATTTTGGAGGGATCGATTAAACCCTCCTGTCGGTAGAAAGGCTTGAGATCGTTTCTTCTGACATCTTCGATGAGAGAAGGCCAGATCTCTTCTGCTTCACCGATGACCACAGCATCTGCATGCTCTTTGGCCTCATCTGGAAGGGCAGTCGGATGAATGCCTCCCATGACCACAGGGACTCCTTTCTGTCGATAAGCATCAGCAATCCGGTAAGCCCTGAGTGCGGTTTTGGTCAGTACAGTAATTCCAACCAGGTCAACCTCTTTTAATCCTTTTTCAAGATCGATCGGAGTGAGAAGGTCGTCGGTATATGAAATTGACACGTCCCGAGGTGTGAGGCTGGCGAGGATGGGAAGGGCGAGATTGGGGACAGGGGCGTTCTCTTCAACAGCAGGAGAGATAAACTCGATCTTCATATCAGACCATTTTAACACGATAGAGGATTTGAAATCGAATCCTTTTGCAAATCGATTAGAAAAAGCCTAAAATGGGCTCGATGGAATCCATCCTGGTCATCGGTGGCGGATTGGCAGGCTGTGAGGCAGCCTGGCAGATCGCAAAGCGGGGAGGGAAGGTCCTCCTCCTCGAGATGAAACCCAAAACCTTCTCCTCTGCCCATCGCTCTCCTTTTCTTGCCGAACTGGTTTGCAGCAATTCTTTAAAATCGGAGTCACCAGAAAACGCCTCTGGTATCTTAAAGGAGGAATTGCTGCGGCTTGATTCACTCATCCTGAGGGTAGCCAGAGAGACGAGGGTTCCGGCTGGAGAGTCTCTGGCCGTGGACCGAGAGACATTTTCAAAGAAGATCACTGAAATCCTGGAGGGATTGGATCGTATAGAGATCGTTCGCGAGGAGGTTAAAACCATTCCTGAGGATGAAACCACCATCATTGCCACTGGCCCTCTCACCTCTGAGACATTAAGTGAAAAGATCCAAAAATTGATTGAGACAGAACATCTTTTTTTCTATGATGCCATCGCGCCGATCGTCACCAAAGAATCGATTGATTTTAGGAAAACCTTCAGAGCCTCCCGGTATGGGAAGGGAGGCGATGATTATATCAACTGCCCATTAGACCAGGAGGAGTATTATCGGTTTGTTGAGACACTCATCCAAGCAGAGAAAGTTCCCCTGAGAGATTTTGAGAAGAGACATCTCTTCGAGGGCTGTTTGCCAGTGGAGGAATTAGCAGGTCGCGGAAAGGATACACTGGCTTTTGGCCCGCTTCGGCCGGTGGGGCTGATTGACCCGAAGACAAAAAGACAACCTTTTGCCGTTGTTCAGTTAAGGCAGGAAAATGAATTTGGCACACTCTTCAATCTGGTCGGGTTTCAAACCCGACTGAAGCAGGGAGAGCAGGGGAGGGTCTTTCGGAGGATTCCTGGGCTTGAGAAAGCTGAATTTGTGCGCTGGGGATCGGTCCATCGAAATACCTTTCTTAACTCCCCTCGAATTCTGATCCCATCTCTCCAACTTAAAAACCGGCCTAACCTTTTCTTTGCTGGACAAATCACAGGTGTCGAAGGATATATGGAATCAACGGCCATTGGGCTTCTGGCCGGGATCAATGCTTTTGAGTGGATGATGGGGAAGGACCTGGTTGCTCCACCTTATACAACAGCCATTGGAGCTCTGGTCAATCATATTATCCATTCTCCAGTTATTCCTTTTCAGCCCATGAATATCAATTTTGGTCTCTTTCCTCCTCTGGAGGAAAAGGTCATCAGCAGGGAGAGGAAATCCTACATCAGGCAACGGGCATTGAAAGATCTGGATGAGTGGAAGGAGAGAGAAAGGGTTTAAGGAGAAGACAGGATGGAACGAGAACGCAACAGAAAGGCAAAAGGGCAAAACTGTTTCAGATGCGGGAAAGCACTTTTACCCGGAAGCCTCACCTATGTGACCCAGATTAAGATCTTCGCAGGATTTGATGGAATCCTCTTGGAACCGGAAGAAGGGGTGGATCAACAGTTGAAACAGCTCCTGAAACAGGTCGAGGAGTCGAATCCGAAGGATCTGGAAAAAGAGGTCTACCAGAAATTCCATCTCATTCTCTGCAAGAGTTGCCGCGATCGGCTGGTGGGGGAGATCGAGCATCCATGGGGGCGTCCGGGCAGGTTCATTCACTGAGAAATAATCCTTCATTTGCAGGTCTATCCGGTCACCGATCAATTCCAACGGAAGCGTAAGGCATCCCTAAAATTAAATCGCTTGACAAAAATTATTTTTTTTGGTTTAATTATTTCAACTGAATCAATTGAAGTGGAAGAATGAATAAGAAAATCCTTTCCCTCAAGAAACTGACCCACGAACTGTTCAAGAACGGCAAGAAGGAGATGGCTGGCCGGTCCCGGGGCGCCCGCTTCCGGGAGACGATTGAAAAGATCCTCAGGGAAGGCGATGCGCCCTGCCTCGTCATCGATTTTTCGGGGATGGGCGCTATTGATTTTTCCTGGGCGGATGAGGTGGTGGCCAAGATGGTTTCACGGCTCTGGGGCGATGAGTACGGTGAAAAGTTCCTCGTCCTGAAAGGTCTCAACCCCTCTCAGGAGGAGAATATCAGCGTGGCTCTGGAGCGAAAGAAGTTGGCCGTTCTGGTCACCGGACCAGCGGGATGGCGGATCATTGGTTCCCTGAACAATTATCTGGCGCAGACGTTAAACCAGGTGATGGGTCAGAAGCGATTGACCCTGCGGGAATTGTCCGAGAAGGAAAAGATCGGCATGAATACGAGTGGGACACGTTTGCTCAATCTTTATAAGAAGCGGTTGGTCTTGAGAATGGAAGGAGTGAACGGAACGAACAAAGATGCAACTCACCGGGGAAGGCAATATGTTTATCAATCCCTTCTTGCCTGAGGAGGTGTCGTGGCAGAGTTGAGAAGAGACCCCATTACGCGGATGTGGGTGGTGGTCACCACGGATCACCCCAAAGGGCCGAATGATTATCTTTCTTTCAAGCCGCCCTATCAGGTACAAAAAACCGAGGGCCCCTGTCCTTTCTGTCCGGGCCATGAGGGGATGACTCCCAAAGAGATCTTCTCCATCAACCAAGACGGAAAGGGATGGATGGTCCGAGTCATCCCCAATAAATTTCCCTTCTTTCGGATTGAGGGAGAATTCGATCGGAGGCCTGATGGGATGTACGATGTGATGGAAGCCATCGGCGCCCATGAGATCGTCATTGAGACGCCCGATCATGATCTGAATTTTGCTTTCATGGAACCTTCTCAGATCAGAAAAGTTATCCAGGCCTATCAAGGGAGGCTTCTCGATCTGGAGAAAGACCGCCGTTTTGAGCAATTTCTTATTTTAAAGAATTACCCAGGGATATTTAACCGTCATCCCCACTCTCACATCATGGCCATGCCCGTGATTCCACGGAGGATTGATGAAGAGATCTGGGGAATACTGGACTATTATCAGCGCAAGGAACGCTGCATCTTTTGCGATATCCTCAAGGAGGAGATATCGGCCAAAAGGAGAATCATCCTGGAGACCGGGCATTTCTTGGTCTTTTCACCCTTTGCCTCGCGCTATCCTTTTGAGACATGGATTGTTCCCAAGATGCATCGGTCCGATTTTCATCGCCTTGGCGAAGATGAGGCAGAAGATCTATCTGTTGCGATCCAGTCTCTGTTTCTTAGGTTTCACAAACTGCTTTCTGATCCTCCCTACAGTGTGACCTTTCATACCTCACCGGTTCAGGAACGGTTTCATCGTCCGGAATATCACTGGCATATCGAAACTCGTTTGCGGATCGGACTGCGGGAGGGGTTTGAATGGGGGACGGGTTTCTTCGTCAACCCCACTCCTCCGGAGGATGCGGCAGCATTTTTAAGAGAGATTGAGAGTTAGAAGTAGGGGCGATTCATGAATCGCCCCTACAGAGTTCGGAGTTATTCTTTTATGCAGAAATGCCACAAGGTCTAAAAGAGATTAAGGGGGAAGGAT
>VGSD01000051.1 GCA_016875155.1 Deltaproteobacteria bacterium
CCCTCTCCTGTTTTAACAAGACATTGAGAAGGCTTGATTTCCCTACATTTGTCTTCCCCGTTATGGCGCACGATATTCCTTCCCTAAATACCCTTCCCTCTTCGTAAGTTGAAATCCATTCTTCCAATTTTTGAACCTTACGAAGGAGATTCTCTTTCATTTCAGCCAGAGGAATGGTTTCGATCTCTTCCTCAGGAAAATCGATATGTGCCTCTAAAAGGGCAAGATGTTGGACAAGCTTCTCTCTGATGGAAGACATTTCTCGATAAAGGAGTCCCCGCAATTGCTGGCTGGCAATCTCAAGACTCTCTCTGGTTTTGGCTTTGATCAGATCGATTACAGATTCAGCCTGGGTAAGATCGATTCTCCCATTAAGAAATGCCCTCTTGGTGAACTCACCTGGAAGAGCTAATCTTGCGCCCTGCCCTAGCACAAGCTCCAGCGCTTTTTGTAGGATGAAGTGCCCTCCATGGCAATGGATCTCAACGATATCCTCTCTGGTATAGGTCTTTGGTGCCTGCATCAGGACAACGAGGACTTCATCAATGGGATTACCATTCTTTGGATCGATGAGCTCTCCATAATGGAAATGGTGGGAAACGAAGGAGAAAGGGGTTTTTTTCGGTTTGAACAGTTTCCGGGCGATCACTCCGGATAGGGGCCCGCTCATCCGGACGATTCCGATGCCACTCTCTCCTAAAGGAGTGGAGATGGCGGCTATGGTTTCATCTCTAATTGGAATGTTAATTTCGATAGATTCTTTCATGGAGGGAATCTCAGAGTTTTGAAGAAAGGTCAACCGGTTAGGGTCAAGGCTACGAAGCCCGTTTAGGTTAGGGTTAAAAGGAGGTTACGTATAATAAGAGACAATAAACGTAGCCTTTTATCAGCGATACGGGCATCCTTACCGTTACCATTCAACGATACTTTTTTTCAAGGAGTTTGACTCTTGGGAACAATCTTGATTCTTTTCATCTCCCCTTCCCCAAGGCTTTCAGTGGCCAGGGCGGGTTCTTCCTTTAGAGCCAAATGAATGATTCTTCGGTCATGAGAGTTAAAAGGGTCAATCGTAAGGGGTTTCTCCGCCCTCTTCACTCTTTCTCCAAGCCGGGCAGCCATCTTCGTCAAAGAATCGGCTCTTCGCTCTTTATAGCGGTTTACATCTATAAAGACCCTTATTCCTTCTTTAATTTGTTTGTTTACCATACGGTTAAAAAGAAATTGAAGGGATTCGAGCGTGCGGCCATGTTTTCCAATCAGGATCTCTTCCTTATCTCCAGAGACCTCAAGATAGATGTCTTCCCCTCTTAAAGAGGCTTCTACATGGGCTTTCATTCCCATATATTCCAGGAGCTCTCTCATCATTCTCTCGGGAATTTCGATCCCTTCATCTTTCAATGGGCCATCCTCATTACTTTTTATTCATATAGTATTGATGTGCAATGGATAGGATATTGGTGATCATCCAGTATAAGACCAAGCCAGAGGGG
Organism: Deltaproteobacteria bacterium; assembly: GCA_016875155.1. Next base: position 1,491 of record VGSD01000051.1, read on the forward strand.
AAGTTAAGAAAGAGAAAAGTGAACATAATCGGCATCAGCATGAAAATCTTTGCCTGCGCCGGATCCGCGGCTGTAGGAGTCATCTTCTGCTGGATGACCATGGTTGCGCCCATGATGATAGGTGTAACATAGATGGGATCTTTGGCAGAGAGGTCCATAATCCAGAGGATGAATGGGGCATGTCTCATTTCGATCGAATTCTGCAAGGCATTATAAAGGGCGATAAAGACCGGGATCTGAATGACCATGGGCAAGCACCCGCTCATCGGATTTATCTTTCGCCTCTTGTAGAGGAGCATGATCTCCTGCTGAAGCCTTGCCTTATCATTCTTGAACTGTTCCTTGAGCCGGTTCATCTCAGGCTGAACCTTCTGCATCTCTTTCATCGATTTCATGCTGATCTGTGTCAAAGGAAGGAAGATGATTTTGATTAAAATACTGAGAATGATGATATCGATTCCGAAATTTTTTGTGACGTTGTTGGTCAGTTTAAGGAACCAGAGTAGGGGTTTTGCAACGATCGTAAAGAAGCCAAAGTCAATTAAATCCTCTGCTCCCACACCCAACTCTTTCAAGGGATCCGCCACTTTGGGGCCCAGATAGACTCTGTAATTCGTCCGAATGACTCCTTTGGGCGGGATGGTTGAAGGAGAGGTGGCCAACTGTGCTTTCAATATGTTTTTATCATTACCTTTGACGTTCAGAAGTATATTTTTTTCAGAAGAGGGCGGGATCAGAAGGGTAGCAAAATATTCTCCCTCAAAGGCATACCATTTGATAACTCCTTGATCTGACGACTCAAAAGGCTCTATTTTCTTCTTTGGAGACCCGCAACCTGGGGTACAACCAGAAGAGCTCACCCCTCCGAGATCTTTTCTCTCCACTTTCTGATCTTTCTGAAAAGCATATTTCAAGCCTAAATCTTTATTTCCATTGTCGGAAAATTTCTCCAGTTCTACCTTTCCTATCCATTCCAGTCCAATTTGCGTGGAGATTTCATTTGAGGTGGTGTTCAGTATCTCAACCTCGAGATCAATAATATTTTTTTCAAAAGAAAATGTATATTTCTTTAATAATTTCAAGCCATTACCTAGATTTTTCGAGAAATTAACTTCTCCTTTTTCTCCTGTTTTCAGGAGATGGAGTTTCTCTTTATCCACCTCCCACCCGCCACCATCAGAGGAGGGGTGAATGATCAGTCCTAAAGGAAGTCCTTCATCATCATTTGTATTCACAAGATCGAGGAGTTCCGGTCTCTTCGGCTTTTCAATCTTGCCACCAAATAGTTCCTGGAAGAACTGTGTCAGCTTTATGGTCAGAGAGGATTCTTCCACCCTATCTTCATAATTTTTAAGCTTGAAATGCTTTAACCTTGCGTCTTCATTAGTAAAAGTAGCTATATAGTTGTTTGTTTCTACGACGGTTTCTTTCTTTACAACAATCTTTGACTTGGAGATGGGTTTTTCATCTTTTACAGGCTTTATCTCCTTCTTCTCCGGAGGAACAATTTCTTCCTTTTTGACCTCTTTTTGAGGCTGATCGGCTGGTGGCTGGGGAAAGAATTTTGACTGAATAATTCCCCAAAAGAAAATAACAACAAATGTCAATAAAATCGCTAATAAAGCCCTTTTATCCATCATTGGCTCTTCTGATCTTCCTTCCTATAGATTTTTATTGATTTCAATAACAGGGTCATAACCGCCGGGATTAAATGGATGGCATTTGATAATCCTCCTCATGGAAAGCCAGACCCCTTTTGTTATTCCGAACCTTTCGATTGACTCAATAGCATAAGAGGAGCAGGAGGGGTAAAAACGACAGCAGGGTCCAAATGTGAGCGAAAGGGTATGTTGATAAGTATGAATCAGGATTAACAACGCTTCTTGTAGAATTTTAATAACCCTTTTTCCGATCATATCAAAATCTTTCTAAATTCTTCTTCGGTCTCCTGGTATCGACTGGGAAGGCTCCCTTTCTTTACCAGAATGACCATGTCAAGCTGCCCTTTGATCTGATGCTTATGGAGGCGAAAAAATTCTCGGAGGTAACGTTTCATTCTGTTCCGGAGGCTGGCCGGGCCGATCTCCTTCTTCGCCACAATGCCCAATCGATGATACCCCTTCTCATTTTCCATGAGAAAAAGGAGATAATGCTTTGAGGCGAGCCTCTTTCCTGACTTCATCACCCTTCGGAAATCCTGTGGAAGGGTGAGTCTCTCTTTCTTAGTGAACCGGAACGACTCTTTCACTACACGGTCAGCCTTTTTCTCCCTTTGGCTCTTCTTCGCTTGAGGACATTGCGACCACTGCGGGTGGACATCCTCTCTAAAAAACCATGGGTTCTCTTTCGTCTGATATTGCTTGGCTGGTAAGTTCTCTTCATCGAATCTCTCTTTTTGGGGCGTCTTATTTTTTGAAATAATTAAGCTTTTTTAGTTAACCTAATTTCTCCTTAAAAGTCAAGTCCGTCTCGAATTTCTGTTGACAGATGAGGTGTAATTATATTAAATTTTTCAATAAAATTCGTCCATTATTTCAGAGGCAACCATGAACGAATATCAGCTACCCATCCCTGTCAATATCGAAGAGGAGATGAAGAAGTCCTATATGGACTATGCCATGAGTGTCATCATTGGCAGGGCCTTGCCGGATGTTCGCGACGGCCTCAAACCCGTTCACCGCCGAATTCTCTACGCGATGAACGAACTGAGTAATGATTGGGACAAACCTTATAAAAAGTCAGCCCGAATCGTCGGCGATGTCATTGGAAAATATCATCCCCATGGGGATATGGCTGTTTATGACTCCATTGTCCGGATGGCCCAGGACTTCTCGCTTCGTTATACCCTGATCGATGGGCAGGGAAACTTCGGCTCTGTCGACGGCGACCCGCCGGCAGCCATGCGCTATACTGAAATCCGTATGGCCAAACTGGCAGGTGAATTGCTGGCTGACATTGACAAAGAGACCGTTGACTTTGTTCCGAACTATGATGAATCCCTCGAAGAACCCTTTGTCCTGCCTTCCCGATTCCCCAACCTGATTGTCAATGGTTCCTCTGGGATTGCTGTGGGAATGGCTACCAACATTCCTCCTCACAATCTGAACGAAACGATTAACGGATTGATCGCTCTCATCGAGAACCCGGAGATCTCCTCAGTGGAATTGATGTCATACATTCCTGGTCCTGATTTTCCTACGGGTGGGTTCATCTATGGCCAAGAAGGCATTAAGACGGCTTATGAAACAGGGAAGGGCGTCATCCAGCTCAGGGCTAGAGCGATCATCGAGAGAGATAGGAAAGGGGAGAGGGAGTCCATTGTCATTACCGAACTTCCCTATCAAACGAATAAGGCAAAACTGATTGAAAGGGTCGCAGAACTGGTTCAGGAGAAGGTGATTGAAGGCATCGCCAATGTCCGGGATGAATCGGACCGCGAGGGCATGAGGGTCGTCATCGAACTGAAACGCAACGAGGTTCCGGAAGTCATCCTCAACCAACTCTATAAGAATACCCAGATGCAGACTTCCTTCGGGATCATCCTTCTGGCCATCCACCAGAATCAGCCGAAACTCCTCTCGCTGAAAGAGGTGCTCCACCTCTTCCTCCAGCACCGGAGAGAGGTGGTTACCCGGAGATCGCTCTTCGAGTTGAAGAAAGCGGAGGCGAGGGCGCATATCCTCGAAGGTCTTAAGAAGGCGATCGATCAGATCGATGCCATCATCGCCACGATCAAAGCCTCCAAAACCCCAAAGGAAGCCAAGGAACGGTTGATAGATCGGTTCGCCTTTTCTGACGAACAGGCTCAGGCCATCCTCGACATGAGACTCCAGCGCCTCACCAATCTGGAACAGCGAAAGATCGTCGAAGAATATGAGGAGACGATCAAACTGATCAACCGTCTCAAGGACATTCTCGCCAGCGAGCGTTTAATGCTCAACGTGATCAAAGAGGAACTCGTTTCAATCCGGGACGCCTATGGAGATGAGAGACGCACTGAAATCGTGGACGTCGCTCCGGAGATAAAGATCGAGGACCTGATCGCCGAAGAGGATATGGTCGTCACGATCACCCATACAGGATATATCAAGAGAAATCCGATCAGTCTCTACCGGAGTCAGCATCGCGGCGGAAAAGGGAAGGTGGGGATCAATGTGAAGGAGGAGGATTTTGTCGAGGACCTCTTCATTGCATCCACCCATGACTACCTTCTCTTCTTCACGGACGCTGGGAAGATTTTTTGGAAGAAAGTCCATGAGGTCCCTCAAGCTGGTCGAATCACCCGCGGAAAAGCCATCATCAATCTGCTCAATCTCGGCGCCGAGGAGAAGGTCACGGCTATCCTCTCCCTCAAAGATTTCTCACCCGGGAAATTCATCACCTTTATCACAAAGAAAGGGACGATCAAGAAGACCGCACTCGAGGCCTACAGCAACCCCAGGGCAGGGGGCATCATCGCCCTCGGCCTCGATGAAGGGGATGAATTGATCTCAACCAAATTGACTGATGGGGAACGCCATCTCTTCATCGGAACGAAGATGGGAAAGGCCATCCATTTCCCCGAAAACCAGATCAGGGAGATGGGCCGTACTGCCCATGGCATCCGTGGGATCCGGATTTCAAAAGGAGATGAAGTGGTGGGCATGGAGGTCGTTGTCCCTCATACCTCTTTATTGACGGTCACAGAAAATGGTTACGGGAAGAGGTCACAGGCCTCGGAATACCGGATTCAGAATAGGGGAGGATCGGGCATCTTTACGGTGAAGAGAACAAAGAAGACAGGCGATGTGGTGGGCGTAAAGGCCATCACCGATGATGACGAATTGATGATCATCTCGAACAAGGGAAAGATCATCCGTTTGAGGGCTGCTGATATCCCGGTCCAGGGAAGGAGCACCCAAGGGGTGAGGCTGATCACAATCGAAGAGGGGGAGCGGGTTGTGGCTGTGGCCAAACTGGCAGAAAAGGAGTGAACGAATTTGTCATCGTTCATGAACACGCAGAATCTTCCATGATAAAATTTTCTTAAAAATATCCACCCAATTTCAGAAGATATCCCCAGAAGAGAGGTGTATTTTATAAGGTTAAAAAAATACTTGAAATTTTTTAAAAATGGGGTTATGGGTATGATTGGTTTGATAATTAAAGCTTAATCCTCAAATCATTTCCCCTCAATTTTTTTAAATTCATTTATCCACATTTGTGGAAACATTGTGAAAAGAGCTTGACAACCTATTAAAAATGAAGAAGTTTTTCTTTTTTGGTTTGGCCTGTCCATTCCATAACCTTTCTCCATGTCCTGTCTTGTATGCTCAGGGTCAAGTCAATGGAAGATTTATGGTCTAAGGTAACCTATTCTCTTAAGGAGAGAATTGGCCCGCAGAATTTCGATATCTGGATCAAACCCATTCAACTTCTTTCGGTAGATGGCGATAAGGTGGAGATGGAAGTGCCGAACCGTTTCTTCAGGGAATGGATCAACGAACATTATTCAAGCCAGATTAAAGACGCCTTTTTTCTCCTGACCCAGAAACCTTTTCATCTTCAATTTAAAATAAAAAATGACCCCGCATCCCGCGGTAGAGAGGGGAGGGGAGGAACGGCTTCTCCTCAGGAAAATCAAGGGCCACCGGTTCTTTCTCCCTTCCGACCCCCTTTTAACACAAAATATACCTTTGAGAATTTTGTGGTAGGAGCAAGCAATCAATTCGCCAATGCCGCCTGTTTAGCGGTAGCCAACTTGCCAGCCAAAAACTACAACCCTCTGTTCATCTATGGTGGGGTTGGGTTGGGAAAGACCCACCTGCTTCATGCCATCGGAAACCACATTCTTCAGAATCGTATTCTTCCTGATGCGAAGAAGGTCTTTTATACCTCGGCCGAGGAATTTACCAACGAGATGATCAACTCCATCCGTTTTGAGAAGATGGAGGAGTTTAGAAATAAATATAGGCGGATGGATATTCTGCTGATCGATGACATCCAGTTCATCGCTGGAAAAGAGAGAACGCAGGCAGAGTTTTTTCACACATTCAACTCCCTCTATGAGGCAAGAAAGCAGATTGTCGTCACGAGCGATAAGTTTCCTAAAGATATTCCAAATTTTGAGGAGCGTCTCCGGTCCCGTTTTGAGTGGGGTTTGATCGCCGATATTCAACCGCCGGACATTGAAACAAAAGTGGCTATTCTCAGAAAGAAGGCGGAGAATGAAAACCTTCCCCTTCCCAATGAGGTGGCCTTTTTCCTAGCCTCCCAAATTGATTCTAATATCAGGATGTTGGAAGGATGTCTCATACGCATCGGTGCGTTTGCCTCTCTGTCCCAGACGCCTATTGATCTCAATATGGCTAAGGAGGTTTTAAAAAATATTATCAAACCGAAGGATGAGTTGATCTCCATTGAAATGATTCAAAAAGTGGTGGCCAATCATTTTAATATTAAAATATCTGACTTTAAGGTGAAACGGAAGAATAAGGGTTTTGTTCTTCCTCGTCAGGTGGCCATCTACCTCTCTCGAAAATTTACGGATTTTTCACTGATGGAAATAGGGGAAAAATTTGGAGGGAAAGATCACTCGACCATCCTCCATTCCATTAAAAAGGTGGAAGAGAGGATGTCCAGTCAACCCTCTTTTAAAGAAATGATTGAGAATTTACAGTCCCAAATTAAGTCATAAATCGGGTTGAAAGATTGTTTAAAAAGGAGGAAAAGAAAAAATCGACATTATTTATTAAAAATTTATTTTTATTCTTCACATAAAATTTCATATTAAATCATTTATTCTTTTTATCACTTACATTCTTTTTCTTCATTTCCACAGAAATAGAATAATATGATGAATAAATTAAATATAGAATCATATATAGGAGGGGAAGATGGCACATTTTGAAATTGATAAAAAGGAGTTTTTAAAAGGGTTAGGTTTGATGCAAGGAATTGCAGGCAGAAAAACAACCCTCCCCATTCTTTCTCATATTTATATGGAATGGAAAAAGAATTTACTTTTTCTGACAGGGACGGATCTGGAGACAGGGATTCAGGAAGAATTGACCGCAACGGTTCACCAAGAAGGAAAAGCCTCGATCTCCTCAAAAAAATTATATGAGATCATTCGGGAATTACCCGAACAAACCATCCATATTCAAACGAAAGAGAATCACTGGATCCATCTCAAATGTGGGAAATCCGTTTTTAATATTGCCGGCCTCGATCCTGAGGAATTTCCCTCTCTGCCCGCATGGCAGGAAAAATTATTTACACCCCTCCCCACCCGAATCATTAAAGAGATGATTGAAAAAACCGTTTTTGCAGCCTCCAATGAGGATTCCCGTTATCATCTGAACGGAATCTTTTTAACCCAACAGAAAATAGACGGAAAGGAATCTCTTCGAATGGTTGCGACCGATGGACACCGGCTCTCGTTAGTTGATCGAGAAGGACAGATGATCAAAGGAGTCGAGAAAGGACTCGTCATCCCTAAAAAAGGGGTCCTGGAGATCAAAAAAATATTGGGAGAAAAAGAAGGGGAAGGTGAGACGAGCATGTTCGTTAACAACACCCACGCCTTTTTCAAGATGGGAAAGACTCTGATGGTCATCCGTCTCATTGAAGGTGAATTTCCCGAATATGAGCAGGTCATTCCAAAAAATAATGATAAGAAATTAAAGGTGAGCAAAGAGACGTTATATGGATCTTTAAAAAGAGTCTCTACCATGGCAAGCGAAAGAGCGGAAGGAGTCAAACTCGCTCTTCGAAAGAATTTAATGGAACTCTCCTCTTACCATCAGGATTTTGGAGATGCCAAAGAGGAAGTCGATGTTCAGTATGAAGGCTCCCCAATTGAGATTGGTTTCAACGCGAGGTATTTAATTGAGGCGATCCAATCCTTTGATACCGATGAAATCCTCTTGGAGTTTAAAGATGAAGGAAACCCAGGAATGATCAAACCGCATCCCTCACCATCGCCATCGAATCAAATCTGCATCATTATGCCGATGAGGATATAGGACATTCGTCGGACGTCCATCAAGAGAAGGAGAATGAATGACAGAGATACCTGAACAATATACTGCGGAACAGATCAAGGTCTTAGAAGGGCTCTCGGCCGTTCGAAAAAGACCTGCCATGTATATCGGCAATACCGGAACAGAAGGCCTTCACCATCTCGTCCATGAATTGGTGGACAACAGCATTGATGAAGCCCTCGCCGGTCACTGCGAGAAGATTGAGGTGATCATCCATATTGATCAGAGCGTGACGGTCCGGGACAATGGCCGAGGCATTCCAGTCGATATCCATGAAAAGGAGAAACGACCGGCCGTTGAAGTGGTCATGACCAAACTCCACTCCGGAGGGAAATTTGATAACCGGAGTTACAAAATTTCCGGAGGCCTTCACGGAGTGGGTCTCTCCGTGGTCAACGCCCTTTCGGAATATATCGAACTCGAGATCCGGAGGGATGGAAAAGTCTACCATCAGGTCTACGAGAGGGGAGAGACCAAAACAAAACTGGAGGTGACCGGCAAGACCAAACATACAGGGACTCAGGTCCGTTTTAAAGCCGATGCTGAAATCTTTGAGACGGTTCAGTTCAGCTTCGATCTTCTTTCCCAGAGGCTCAGGGAACTGGCCTTTTTGAATAAGGGCTTGTCCATCAGCATCGAGGACGAACGATCCGGGAAGCGACATGACTTTTTCTACAAAGGCGGAATCCTCTCCTTCATCGAATATCTGAATAAGAATAAGAACTGCATCCACCCGAAGCCCGTTTACATCCAGGGGGTCAAGAACGGGATCGAGGCGGAGATCGCCTTCCAGTATAACGATGGGTATGCGGAGAACCTTTTCTCCTTCGCCAACAATATCAATACCCATGAGGGAGGGACCCATCTCATCGGCTTCAAGACCGCCCTGACCCGAACGATCAACCAATATGCCTCCAATGCTAACCTCTTGAAGGGCGTCAAAGAGAATATCACTGGCGATGACGCCCGTGAGGGGCTCTCCGGCGTGATCAGCGTCAAGATCCCCGAGCCTCAGTTCGAAGGCCAGACTAAGACCAAGCTGGGCAACAGCGAAGTGAAAGGATTGGTGGAAGCCCTGGTCAATGAGAAATTAGGGAGTTTCTTTGAGGAGAACCCCTCGCTGGCAAGAAAGATCATCACCAAGGTGATCGATTCAGCCAGGGCGAGGGAAGCGGCCCGAAGGGCACGGGAATTGAGCCGACGCAAAGGAGCCCTGGAGACCGATGCGCTTCCCGGAAAACTCGCCGACTGCCAGGAGAAAGATCCTCAACGGAGCGAGATCTTCATCGTCGAGGGAGATTCGGCAGGCGGGTCTGCAAAACAGGGGCGCGATCGCGCCACCCAGGCGATCCTTCCCATCAAAGGAAAGATCCTCAATGTGGAGAAGGCAAGGTTTGATAAGATGCTGGCCAATGAGGAGATTCGAATCCTCATTTCAGCCTTGGGCGCGGGAATCGGGAAGGAGGATTATGATATCCATCGAATTCGTTACCACCGCATCATCATCATGAGCGATGCCGACGTGGATGGATCGCATATTCG
>VGSD01000052.1 GCA_016875155.1 Deltaproteobacteria bacterium
TCTTCGCAAAGCTCGTGGTTCTCTGTCGCCCCCTGCCAGAAACCCAAGACGTGTTTGTGCCCTTCCATATCAATCCCCAGGCCAACCATGAAGGCCTCCCCTCCCCGATGAATCGTATCGATAAAGAGGGCAAAGATCCTGACCTCCGAAAGATTACGCTCTTTGAACTCCTGGAGCTTCTGGGTCGTCATCTCCACCACATGCCGAGACACCGTGCTGGGAGAAACTCCAAAACGATGACTCGTTTCCAACAGTGTCTCCCGATACTTCCGAGCCGAAAGCCCCCGTAACATTTTGTTCAAAACCTCTTCCGAAAAGACACCCGGCTTCTTCAACACCTCGTAGCTCTGTAAGGCCATTTCTCCTCCCGCCCCCCGAAGCCGCGGATGTCTAACCGAAATCTTCCGATCCCCCACGTAAATGGAGCCATTCTGATAGGCCCACTTGTAAAGCCCTTCTTGGGCAGGCCTGTATTGGGGCCCTGAGCGCTCCTCCCGTTCCATATCCATGATCGCTTCGGCCACCATGCTCCCCAACTCCACTATGAATCCATCAAGCCCCTGTTTCCCTACCCGGATAATTTCATACATCCGGCTGATGACTTCCTCTCTTCCGACTGCCTGCTCAAATCCTCTTCTTGCCTTTTTCCTTTGGATCGTGTTTAATTTCATCGTGGCTCCTTTCTTTAAAAGAATTTTGCGTTCCGTGGATTATTCCACGGAGGGAGCCACTTTTCAATTTTCAACTAAAAACAGTATAACCTCCTTCTGAATGCCTATTCCGATGAATTTGGCCACTTGATCCGGAGGAATCTGGCCGGCTATTCCGATTGAACGTGGCCACCTATTCTGATCCATGATGGCCATCCCGTCGGAGCAGAGCGACGCTGGTATTTATTTTTGTACAATAAATTGTGCCTTCGGGAGTTATCCATAAGGAGGTAGAGAGCGGAGAGATTTTAGCCCAGCCCCCCTTGGGTGGAGCGGGGCGGCCCGAAGGGCAAAATCTCGGAGCGATCGTAGCACCTTGTGGATAACTCTTACGCTGCATTGTTGATTCCTGTCGGAGCGTAGCGACGTCGTGCTTTGATATCTTACTGATCTTTCAGGTTTCGTCAAGTTTTTGTTTCTTTCGCATGGATCCTCCTTTCAGTTGAATTCGGTGGGCATTGTGAATCAAACGGTCCATAATGGCGTCGGCGATGGTCGGATCTCCGATATGGTCATGCCAATGATCGATAGGGAGTTGACTGGTGATCAGAGTGGAACCCGAGCCATTACGGTCCTCGATGACTTCGAGCAAATCTCTTCTTTCAGTATCGGTGAGAGGGGTTAACCCCAGGTCATCAATAGCCAGGAGATGAGTTTTGGAGAAGTTTTTCATCAGAGTGCCATAGCTCCCATCCGCTCGGGATAGGGCAATCTGATAGAAGAATTGAGGGGAGCGGATGTAGAAAGTTCGAAAGCCTTCGCGGCATGCTCTCTGGGCGAAGGCGCAAGCCAAGAATGTTTTACCAACCCCAGTAGGACCGGAGATCAGAAGGTTCTGATGGCTGCGAATCCAGTTGCAGGCAGCGAGGCTCATCATCACCGATTTATCCAATCCCCGGGGAGTCCTGTAATCGATATCCTCGATACAGGCTTGAAGCTTCAGTTTTGCATCTTTGAGAAGACGGCCAAGACGTTTGTTTTCCTTCCAGCTCCATTGACGTTCGACCAACAGCCCAAGCCGTTCTTCAAAGGAGAGGTCCCGGAAGGAAGGTTGTTCAAGCTGTTCCTTGAAACCCTCGGCCATCCCGATGAGCTTCATGGCGTAGAGTTTATCAAAAGTCTGTTCATTGAGCATGATCATTCCTTTCGCAGTTGTTATCGGACCATCGGGGATTCACTTTACGGAAAGGGCAAGGCCTTTCAGAGAATTTGGACGGTGACGGTCTTCTGAGTTCCAAAAGGACCTCACCATTTGCTCTACAATCCATTTTCTTGGCCAGGTCCATATCTCTCTGTATCTCCCCTTCACTGGTAATATTCCTTCCCCCGGAGATTTTCATGGTCAAGCAGGGGAAGACGGGGTTGAGGTGAAGAGGGCGCAAAAGGTTGTTGATCCAATCCCTTTTTAAGGATGGATTCGACATTCTTGTAAGAGTAGGCTTTGAAGGCCAAGGCGCGGGCACAAGCCGCCTCCAAGCGCTCTGTCGAATAACGTTTCCCCAGCCGCAATACCCCGAGGCAGGAACGATACCCCTGCTCGGGATGAGGACGATTCTCTAAGATGTGAGTGAGCAGTTTCTGAGTCTGCGGTCCCATCTGTCCTGCCCATCGGAGGAGTCGAGAGGGCGTCCATTCGAGATATTTTTGATGGGCCTTCGGCATATGCTCTTTGACCGTGGTGTGCCCCCCTTTGAGGTAACTGCGGCGATGGAGGGCGACTCTTTGGCCCTTGAAGAAGGCTTCCATCGTCGTCGAGGTGAGGCGAACATCGAGCCTCTCATGAATCAATTGATAGGGGACACTGTAGTAATGATGATCCACTTCGATGTGGTAATCGATATTGACCTTGTGTCTGCTCCATTGAGCGAAAACGTAGCGATGGGCCGGTAAGGGTTTGAGGGCGGGTTTATCCAGGCTTTCAAAGAGGCTTTTACGGGTTCCCTCGATTTCCTCAAAGGGTCGGTTATTGAGAAACTCTACTTGTTTTGCAATCGCCTCATTGAGTTCGGCCAGGGTGAAGAAAGTGCGATGTCGCAGAGGGGCAATGACCCAGCGCTCGGCCTGAAGAACTCCCGACTCGACTTTCGCCTTATCCCGGGCCTTACCCACCCGCGCAGGGATGATGACGGCGCCATAATGCTCAGCCAGATCCCGGTACGTGGCGTTGAGGTCGGGTTCATAGCGGCAGGAATGAGTAACGGCGTCTCTTAAATTATCGGGCTTATGTGCCCCATGGTGTTATGTGCCGTGAAGTCAGTTTTGGTCGTAATTTTTAGGGGGACCTCGCTGATTTGGCAACATAATGTCTAAAGGGAATTTAGCCATCTTAAGAGGGATTGGTCATCTCGCCAAATTGGTTTTCGGGGGAATCCCTCCGAAGAATCCACAGGCGGTTCGCATGCCTTTAAGGCTTCTTCCTTGGTTCGGATATTAATCTCGGCGTATCGATTCGTTGTGTCTAGGGTTGCATGGCCCAGCCAGGCCCGTATTACGTTGACCTCCACGCCGGATTCTAAAAGGTGTGCTGCTGCGGTATGCCTGAATACATGTGGTGAGATGTGCCGTGATTTACCATTTGGTCTTTTATGATTTAGATGTTGGGTATGGCGCCGAACAATCTTGTAGATCCCAAAACGCGTCAGAGGGCGACCTGGGTGAGAAAGAAACAGTGGACTATCGGGTACATTTTCGATTCCTTGTTCTTTGAGGAGTTGCCTTAGCAGATTGGCGGTCTTTGTCCAAAGTGGACAGAGTCTCCATTTATCGCCTTTTCCGTGAAGATGAACTCTGGGGGGAGAATCAAGCTCCAAATTGGCTACACGAAGTTCGGCTACTTCTTGTACGCGAGCCCCGGTGTTGTAGAGAACGAGCAAAAGTGTCCTATCCCGCAACGAGTGCTGACCGTCGGATAGCATCCCTGCAAAAAGCGTATCGATTTCGTCCCGTTCCAGGAATCGGGTTTCTGGTGGTGATACCCTTTTAATAGGTATCGCCGCTATACGTTCTGCCTCCACGATCATCTCTGGCACCTGTGTCGCGATATACTCGAAGAACGTGTGCAGGGTAGCCAATCGGTGATTGCGCGTCCGGATATGGTTATTGCGGTCCGTTTCGAGATACATTAGGAACCGTTGAACTCGTTCGAAGGTGAGATCTGTAAGGAGAAGTTTTGAGATTTTGCGGTGGGCATCCCTGGCTACAAACTGTAGAAATAGCCGCAACACATCCCGATAACTCTTGACCGATGTTGGGCGCAGTCCTTTTTGGAGATTCAGATGATTCTCAAAGAAGGCATGAAGCGTAGGGCCCAAGGTCAAATTTATCATAAGATCACCTCCTTAAGGAGCGGTCCTGCAAACCGTTCAAATCGCTGGTTTGCTTCCTGGAGCAGATCGGTCGTGATGGTTAGATAGACCGCTGTGGATTCAGGATTCACGTGGCCAAGAAATGTAGAAAGGTGGATAAGGCGTTTTGAGGGATCCGCGCCCGTTCGATACCAGCGCAGCAGCGTTGCCACAGCAAAAGAATGGCGAAGATCGTGCAACCGTGGTGGGGCTGTGCCTGAAAGGACATCGAGGTTAAGCCGCGGAAGGAGGTGGTGGAATGTCAGACTGATGGTGCCGGGATGGATAGGCTTGTTCTTAGTGAAAGAAAATATTGGGGCATCGGGGTGAAGTGCTCCACTTTGTTGTTCTCGGAGTTGCATGTATTCACTCAACCGCTGGCCCATGCGAGGGCCAAAGGGAACAAAGCGACTTTTACCGAATTTGGTTTGCCGGATGACCAGAAGATGACGATCAAAATCAACATCTTTTCGGCACAAGCGCGAGACTTCTCCTACGCGTAGTCCAAGGCCATAGAGAAGAGCAAAAATTGTTGTGTAGGTTGGGCCGCGAAGACTCGCCCTCGAATTGTCGAGCAAACTGCTGGAGATTTCGAGAAGCTTCCTGGCCTTGATGACATCAAATAGGAATGGGAAGCGTTGTGTTATTGCCCGTCTTTGAGAAGCATGTACAGGAGAAGAAGAAATAATTCCTTGCTCTACCAGCCAGCAGAAAAACTGCCGGGTCACCCCGAGAAGATGATTATAGCTTCGAGGTCTGGTTCGAGGACGAGAAGCAAAAAAGTCATCCAGTAATGAAGGGGTAATGGCAGTGATATGAGCCACGCGCTGTTCGATGAGATAGCGGTCGAGCAGGCGAAGGACGCTCTCTTCGGTATAAAATTGTCGAGCTAAACCCCGCTTGTGTAAGAGGAAGCGTTTCATGTCACCTGCCAAGGGACTCTGGAAATCAACCCATTTGTCTGTCATGATATCACCTCCCCATCACCCATAGCGACCTCACGAAGAGCCTCGATAGAGACCTTTGTATAGATCCCCGTGGAGGAAGCCGAACGGTGGCCCACGTAATCGCCAATGCTCTTCAAGGAGAACTCAGAATCGACGAGGCGCTGGACACAGGTATGTCGAAGCGTATGAGAGCCAGCTCGATGGACTCGAATACCTGCCTTGTGTAAGTAATGCGAAACACGCCCGGATACGGCGCTGTATGTATAAGGCGTAGGCGGCGCTAGAACCCGGAAGAATACATGACGATCAGATGTCTGGGGGCGACCATGGCGAAGATAATCTACAATGGCTTCTCCCACAATGGAGGATAAGGGATAGGCCGTTGAATGTCCGGCTTTCCGTTCAGGTATACGGAGCCGATCTCGTTTCCAATCGATGTCATCTAAGGTTAAGCCTGCGACCTCCCTTGCTCTTAAGCCATAGGTGACAAACAACAACAAAATAGCATAATCCCTCTTGCCAAGTGGCGTCCGGCAGTCAACGACATCCAGCATCTTTCGAACTTCATCCCAGGTGATCGAACGGGGAATGTCCGAGTGGCGATAGATCTTCGGACTTCCGATGCTGCCACTGAGATCTTTATCGGTTAGCCGCTCTCTATGTAAATACTTGAGAAACACCGAAAGAACACTGCAAAGACCCGTTAGGGACGATTTACTCAGGTTGCCTTTGTAATCGGTTATAAAGGCACTGAGTACCGGTGGAGAAAGCTCAGAAAGGGAATCTAATGCAACCTTATCTAGGAAGGCTTCAAAACCACGAAGATAGTGTCTGTAATGTTCTATCGATGTCTCCCGCAGCCCTCGCTCTTCTTTCAAATACTGAAAGAACCCGGGAGCTTGATTCGAAAGGGGCTCTAATTCCTTCCGCTTGCGTCCGATTCCATAATACCCAGGAATGGCAAGACGAAGCATCTGTTGAATAGGGTTTCGAACATCCTCGGCAACTTGCTTCAGGGCCTGAGAGGTCGTACAGTTACGGCCGTGATCCCGAACCCAAAGCTCAGTAAACGGACCCACAAAGGTTGGCAATTCATCCGGCGTTCGGGCTCCCTGCTCCCAAGCATACTGCCCAAAGTGAAACAAGACAGGAACTCGGTGCCATATGGTTCGTGTCGAATAGTGACATTCGGTGAGCCACTCTATATACCGTTCAATGGGTCCACCAATCCATGAAGCCCTAATGCGATCAACTGTGTCCGGTCGGGTAAAGTAACGCTCCAGCATAGACAACCTCCTTTCTGAAATCTCGTTTTTGGAGATTAGTATACCCTGGAGCCTCTAATTATGTGCCCATATTTTGATAATTCCGTCCTTGAGGGGTGGTTTTTACCTTTGGAGGCCACATAACACCATGGGGCACATAAGCCCGATTATGTTCCCTGGAACATAATCGGGCACCAGGATCTCGGTGACCCCTTGAAAGAATTCAAAAGCATGAACGTGGGACTGAATCCAGGAGGGGAGATCCTGGGAGAGGGTGGCTTCGACAAAGGTATAATTGCTGGCTCCAAGAGTGGCCACAAAGATCTGGGCTTCATGAATCTCCCCGGTTTGAGAATCCGTGATCTCCATGGTCTGCCCGGCATAGTCGACGAAGAGCTTCTCTCCGGCCCGGTATTCCTGACGGAGGCAGGGATCGAGCTTTTGGGCCCATTGATGGTAGAGACGGCAAAATTGACTGTATTGGTACCCCTCAGGGTCCTTCTCTTTGTATTCATGCCAGAGAAGCTGAAGGGTAACCCCTTTCCTCTTTAATTCCTGATGGAGATGCTCCATCGGGGGCATTTGGCGCTTTTCTTGGAAAACGGGA
This sequence comes from Deltaproteobacteria bacterium, assembly GCA_016875155.1. The sequence continues at coordinate 6,874 of VGSD01000052.1, forward strand.
TGGAAGGGAGAAAAAAGCCGATGCTCCAGAGTGGCCTCATCGATTTCGGCAGGAAGAGGCCAACTGAGCCCAGCTTGCTGAGCTCGGTCAAGATAGTTTCTGATGGTCCCTCGCCCAATATCAAGGCTCCGAGCGATCTGACGGGCTGAAAGACCTTTTTCAAAATGAAGACGTAATACCTCTTTGATCTTGCGCATGGATAATCTCCTGGCGGCCATTGACTCCTCCTAAAGCGTTTCTTAGAATGGTAATGGCCTGAAAATGGATTATCCAGCGCCGCTTCGATCATCCCTTCGGGGGTGGCCAGAATGCATCGGAATGGCCGGCCACAATGGATCGGAACAGGTGGCCAACTTGCTTCGGAATGGGTGGCCACTTTGCATCGGAATCAGTGGCCACATTGCGTCGGAATATGCATCTGAAATACCACCCTCAACTTTTTTAAGGTGTTTTGCCCTATACCATTCATAAATCAGCCTGAAGGCTTCTCTTACGCCCTTGTTATTATCTATATCAACGTCCTCTGGTCTGAGGGGCCTTAAATTCCCATCAGAATCCTCTATGAGATGCTCTATGACAAAATTTCGTGTAGGTGACAGAGTCCTCCCTTTCTTTTTATTCAACGCCATGTTCATTTCCCCCTTTCTGTTAAATTCAATATGGTTAAGTGGAACCCTAATTATTAAGGAAATTGTATCAACGGAAGAAGCAGAACAGCAAGAAATTGATCTCATTTTTTCTCTTCAGCTTAATTCAGACTTCTTCCCTCAGACAGGAAGAAGTCTTCCAACAATATAAAAATAAAACCGAGGTGGTATGAATGGAAAGCCTAAGAAAAGCAACCCCAAAGCAGCTGGCATACATCCAGCAACTGAGAAAAAAGCAAGGCAAGGAAAGCCTTGAGATAGATGAAGAGCTGAGCTCCCTGGAGGCGTCAGAGATTATCAAGGAATTGATGGAAAGCATCCCAACCAATAGGCAGTCAAAGTCCATAAAGCTTAATGAAGCAAGGCTGGGGATGGCCTTCAAGTGCGTCTACAGAAACTGGGTCAGCAGCGGAGAAAACGTTTTCAAGAACAAAAGTGCTTTCATAAAAAACGTTCTCGACACCTACACACTGGTTAACGAGATAGCGCAAAAGCTCAGTGCACAAACCGAGGACTCATAAAAATGGAAAAGAGCGAGACCGAAGTGGAATACCAAAGAGCAGAGGGAGAAACATCCCTCTGCCCACACTGCAAAAAGCCTCTGCCAGCAGGACAACCCCTGTATCTTAGCAATTACTGGATATGGAACGACAACACAAAAAGATTGGAAAGAGATGAATCCGGCCAAGATACCGATGAAGTATTCTGCACAGCATGTAGAGCAGAATACCGGGACTCCCTATACAGGTGAATCTATTCAATATGGAGGTGAGAAAAATGGAAGAAAAAAAGCAGGACCAAGATTATCGAAAAGAAGATAAGAAGCAATGCTATTGCAGGTTTTGCGAAACAAGAGACAAAGATATGACAGAATTTTACATGATCCGGGTCGGAAAAGATTAGAATGCGGCACCCGATAGAAAAAATCGCCAAAAAACCACAAAGCTACAAATACTGCAACCAGTGCGGGAAAATCAACCAGAAGGAAAACAGACGTTGCCACGGTTGTGGAGAAAAGAATTTCAATGGGATGGATAACCAATACGGCCGGTGCCTTCTCCTGGACTGGGAGAAGGAGCCGGATTATTTGATGGAAGTATGAACGGAGGTGGAGAAAATGAAAGAGAATAAAAGATGCTGTAAGGACTGCCGACACTACGACCCAAAAGAAAGTAATTGTTATGAGGGAGGGTATTCGGAAATCGGTGACCCGGAAAGAGAGCTTGCACCTGAGAACTGTTCCTCATTTACATCGAAAAACAGGTAAATTCTATATGCTCCGAGTAGCAAATGAATGAGATAGACCAGTTGACCAAAAGGATGTTTGTGGCCAACAAGTCAAGATATTTAAGATTATTTTAATTCCGTTATTCTATAAAACTTAATCCTTTGATCATCACGCGTACCTACAGGATCTGGGAATCCAAGTTCCTTATATTTTCTTTCTCCAAGACCATTCCACATGATCGAAAGCCATAAATGGAATGTGGAATGAACCGAATGGTTCCAAAGAGGAGTCAGCAGTTTCTTGTAAAGATCGTTATCATAATATGGAGGTGTCAATTCATACGTAAGATCAAAATACTTTTTACTCCAATTAGCGTTATTAATACCGAATATCCTATAATTTTTTACGAGATAAAAACCGTCAAAATGTTCCTTCCTCCAGTAACCAATTGTCGCTATCTCCTCAAATTTCTCGTGATCACCTTTTATGTAATACCCAATGCCGTGGTGAGGATTGTTAATATCCTGAATATAGTGAGTTGCCTGTCCCATGGTGAACATAACTTTAGACCATTCTTCTCCATTTTTTATCATCTCTTCGCACTTCTTTGCGAGCTTATTTATCATATATACACAATCCGGCACATTGGTATGATTAATTACCCTGTTTTCATCCGGCTCGACAGTACCCAGCCTCAAATCTCTTCGATATTTTAAGAAAAAATCGTTAGGCATCAGTTCAATAGACTGATCCGTCATTGTTACATGAACCTGCTTGCCCCAAGAAAAAACATTTTCTGGGAGTAAAGGAAGGAACAAAATAAACATTAAAGTGAATGCGCATAACTTTGAATCTAATTTGGCGTTTTTGAACATTGATAATACCCTCCGTTAAATCTTATACTTACTTTCATCGCTCTTGAGAAACGATATTTTTATCAATACCAAGGGCCTACTTTATGTCCCCACATTTTACTTATTATTTTTCGGCCACGTGCCAATTGTTTATCAACTAAGTCAATACTATTATATGGCCCGCTTATTCTATTACCAGAGGGACCAAAATCAATCACCAATAAATAGCTTCCATTCTCTAATATTACTCCCGAACCAGTGTGGTCATCATGATATGGATCGATTCCCCATTTTACACTTCTTATAAATGTTTTATATCCAGCTTTCTTCAATACATGTTCTCCAAACACCGCAAGAGATATACATTGCCCATTTTTAAGGAAAAAGGTATCCTGCGATGTTTGATTCTTTCCATGTTCATATTTAAAATTTCGATTGATATAATAGTCAAGCAATTCAGGAGTATTCAATCTGTTAACAACCCGGTTAAATGTTTTCCATCGAGGACCTAACATACTGCCCCATACCATCTTTATAAAACTTAACTTATCATTATAAACTCGAGGGAAATCCTCTGCATTAAACTTACCATCCAAAACCCACCAAAAAAAAGCTTCTAAAAAAGGAGAATAACGGTTGCGATCATGCTTATAAGCATCACCAATCATTGACTCAATCATCACACTTAATGTTTTAGGCTTTGTAAGCTCCTGCAACAAACCAACTTCAAGATTCTTACTCAGCATCAAAGGCTTATTGTACTCCAAATCCCAAACTCTTACAGTGAAGAATTCATTATTGATGTTAATAACGAAACTAGCCCCGGGGAAACCCCTGAACATTATCTGTATTCCGTCATTGTCTCCTGGCCTAACACTTGATATTAACCCTATGTCATATCCTTGAGGGACATAGAATTTGTCCTCCTTTTCGGTTTGATATGAAGCGATATTAACCTTAACATTATATTTTTGTGCCTCCAAAAATCTGATCTTTACATCATATTTATCTTCTTTGTCAGAACCCCACAACACATAAATATATGCTTTTAAAAAGTGGTCACTAATATCTATTTCTTTGTTTCCATAATCAGGAGGGAAATCAATATTCTTTGCGTAATTATAAATTGTCCCCAAAGCCTTCGCTTCCGAGACATCAATACCATCAGAAAGGTCTGGGAGCTTAGCCATTTGATTACCCAAAATATTATTCATTTTATGCAATTTCCATAATAGAAGATTACCAAAATCCTGGCTATATTTTTTAGGATCCGCTTCAAAATTTTGCTTAATTAAATTAGTACTCGCCAGATCATACTCTATCGAAAAAACACTTGGATTAGAATCACTAAGAGGCTTCACTCCTGCTGTGCAACTAGCTATTAATGACAATATAATGCAAGAGGTGACAAATATTATCATTTTATAAAAAAGATCGTTTTTATAGTACATAAT